>JADGHA010000133.1 GCA_019689695.1 Micromonosporaceae bacterium
GCCCGGGTTTTGGCGACGTCGGCCAGCACGATTCGTGTCCGGGCTGGGGTGGCCGGCGGTTCGGTGCTCTGCGCCATGCCGGCAGTCTGACCTGCCACCCGCCGATGTCAACCCTTCCCGTCCGGAGGCATCGCCTGCCGGGCGGGAAGGGGTGAAGGAGTCACTAATGCGCGTTGATCCCGTACAGGAACGCCACGACCAGCAGCGCCACCACGAACGCCGCGGTCGCGGCGTGGCGGATCTCGGCCCAGGCCATCCGGCGGAGCTCAGGTATCGCCGCCCTGTTCCGGCGGTAGTACCGGTGTGACCACGTAGCGTGGCCGAGCTTCAGCCCCACGAACCCCCCGACCAGGACACCGCCGACCACGAGCACCGACATCACCTGCGACATGACGCCTCCCCGCGCCCGCGCCCCGCACCCTCGCCATCTAGCATTTCGCCACCTGTCATCAGGATCAATGGCTGGCCCTGGGTCTTTACCGACCCGCGCTGTCGAATCACGGACACCTGAGACAATCGGCGGCGAGGTGAGCTGACCATCGACCTACTGCTGACCGCGCTGTTGCCGCTGGTCGGGTTCCTGGCTCTGACCGCGGCCAACGCGTACTTCGTGGTGGCCGAGTTCGCGCTGGTGACGGTGGACCGCGCGGAGATCGACCGGCGCGCCGAGCGCGGTGAGCGGGGGGCGCGGACGGTCCGCCGGGCACTGCGCGAGCTGTCCTTCCAACTCGCCGGGGCGCAGGTCGGCATCACCATCAGCGCCCTGCTCACCGGCTATCTGGCCGAACCGGCGCTGGCTCAGCTGTTCGACCCGGCGCTGCGCCGGCTGGCCGGCCAGGACATCGCCGACCGGCTCGACCACC
Organism: Micromonosporaceae bacterium; assembly: GCA_019689695.1. Lineage (GTDB taxonomy): Bacteria > Actinomycetota > Actinomycetes > Mycobacteriales > Micromonosporaceae > JADGHA01. The sequence goes on from JADGHA010000133.1 coordinate 864, forward strand.
TGATCGCGCTCGCCGTGGCGACTCTGTTCTCGATGCTCTTCGGTGAGCTGGTGCCGAAGAACGCCGCGCTGGCCCGGCCGATGCCGGCGGCGCTGCGGTCGGCCAGCGGCCTGCGCGGGTTCACCCAGCTCGCCGGCTGGCTGGTCCGGCTGCTCAACAACTCGGCGAACTGGCTGGTCAGCCGGGCCGGCATCGAGCCGCAGGAGGAGCTGGCCAGCGCCCGGTCGCCAGAGGAGCTGGGCCTGCTCGCCGCGATCTCGGCCCGGGCCGGGGCGCTGCCGACCGAGACCGCGATGCTGCTGCAGCGCACCATCCGGTTTGGCGGCAAGCGGGCCGCCGAGGCGATGACCCCGCGGGTCGACGTGGTCGCGCTGCGCGCCGATACCACCATCGCCGAGATGCTCCAGGAGGTACGCCAGACCGGGCACAGCCGTTTTCCGGTCTATCTGGAGACGCTCGATGCGGTGACCGGCGTGGTCAGCGTGACCGACGCGCTGGGCGTACCGGTGCCGCAGCGGGCGACCACGACGGTGGGCGCCGTGGCCCGGGAGCCGGTGTTCGTGCCGGAGTCGCTGGACCTCGACGGCGTGGTCGCCGCCCTGCACGCCGGGGGTGCGGACCTGGCGGTCGTGGTCGACGAGTACGGCGGCACCGATGGCGTGGTGACCGTGGAGGATCTGGCCGAGGAGCTGGTCGGGGAGATCGCCGACGAGTTCGACGTGGTCGAGACCACCGGGGTCGAGCTGACCGCGCCCGGCGGCGAGCGGACCCTTCTCGTGGACGGCGTACTGCGCTCGGACGAGCTGGCCGAGCAGACCGGGTTCCGGCTGCCCGAGGGGCCGTACGAGACGCTGGCCGGATTCCTGATGGCCCGGCTGGGCCGCATCCCGGTGCCTGGCGAGGCGGTGGAGGAGAACGGCTGGGAGTTCACCGTGGTGGAGGTGGACCGCCGGCGCATCGAGCAGGTCCGGGTGGTGCGGCCGGCGCCGGCCGAGGAGGCCGGCCGTGGCTAGCCTGTTCCTGACGGTGCTCCTGCTGCTGGGCAACGCGTTCTTCGTGGGCGGCGAGTTCGCCCTGATCGCGGCCAGGCGGACCGCCGTGGAGCCGCTCGCCGCGACCTCGCGCCGGGCCCGCTGGACGCTGTCGGCGATGAATCAGATTCCGGTGATGGTCGCCGGCGCCCAGCTGGGCATCACCATCTGCTCGCTCGGCCTCGGCGCGATCACCGAGCCGGCGGCCGCGCACCTGCTGGAGGCGCCGTTCGACGCGGCCGGCCTGCCGCAGACTATCCGGCACCCGGTGGCCTTCGTGCTCGCGCTGAGCGGGATCGTCTTCCTGCACACGGTGGTCGGGGAGATGGTGCCGAAGAACGTCACGCTGGCCGGCCCGGAGACGTCCGCGATCTGGCTGGGCCCGCCCATGCTGGCCTTCTGCACCGCCACCAGGCCGCTGCTGGCCGCGATGCGGTGGGCGTCCCGGGCGGTGCTGCGGCTCGGCGGGATCGAGGCGACCGACGCGGTGAAGACCGTCTTCACCGCGGAGGAGCTGGCCGGCCTGGTGGCGCAGGCGCGCACCGAAGGACTGCTGGACCCGGAGGAGCACGCCCGCATCACCGGCGCACTGGCGCTGAGCCAGCGCACCGCGGCCGACGCGCTGCGCCCGTGGGCGGCGGTCACCACCGTGACAGAGGACGTCTCGGCGGCATCGCTGGAGGTGCTCGCCACCCGTACCGGGCGGTCGCGCTTCCCGGTGGTCCAGCGGACCACCCGGCGCGTGCTGGGCTTCGTCCACGTCAAGGACGTTCTCGGGTACTCCGGTCCGCAACGGCGCGCGCCGATCCCCGCCGAGGTGGTGCGTCCGCTCGCGGTGGTGCCGCCGGACCGGACGCTGGCCGAGCTGCTGCTCGCCATGCGCCGGGAACGGCGGCACATGGTGCTGGTCAGCGACGGCCGATCACCCATCGGAATCGTCACCTTGCAGGACGTGCTTACCGCGGTGGTGGGGGTGGCGTCCACACCGGTGGTAGTCGAGTGAACACATTTGATCCGAACCGCGTCCCCGTCCGTACTCGTTAGGGCGAGTCTGTCTGATCAGGAGGAAGTGGTACCCCGGTGACTTCCTGGCGCACGTTGGTCCGTGCCATCGCCGCCGCGGGCGTGGCCGTGTTCGTCGGGCTGCTGCCGGCCGCACCGGCCGCGCACGCCGAACCGAACATCGACCAGATCGAGGCGGAGCTGGACAAGGCATGGGAGAAAATCGAACCGCTCATCGAGCAGTACAACAAGGTGCACAGCCAGCTGCAGGCCAACCAGAAGAAGGCGGCCGAGCTGCAGCGCAAGGTGCGGCCACTGGAGCTGCAGGTTGACCTGGCCATGACCCGGGTGGGTGAGATCGCCGCACGGCAGTACATGTACGGGCCGGTCAGCGCCCTCAACGCGGTGCTGCAGACCGGCTCGCCGACCACCCTCGGTGACCGGCTGGCGATGCTGGAGCAGATCGCCCGCGACCAGCGCGAGCGGATCGCCGTGGTGGCGGCGGCCCGGGACAAGTACCGGGCGGAGAAGCAGAAGCTCGACAAGCTGGTGGCCACACAGAAGCGGCAGGAGGCCGACCTCGCCGCGCGCCGCAAGGCGATCCAGGCGAACATCGACAAGCTGGAGAAGCAGCGGCTGGCCGCCTACGGCAACACCAACAGCACCGGTGGGTCGCTGCGCATCGGCGCCTGCCCGGCCGTCTACATCGGAGGCGACGCCGGCGTCGCGGTGAAGACCGCCTGCGCCCAGATCGGCAAGCCGTACGTCTTCGGCGCCAACGGCCCCGACTCGTTCGACTGCTCGGGCCTGACACAGTACGCCTGGGGCAAGGCAGGTGTCTCGCTGACGCACTACACGGGTTCACAGTGGACCGAAGGTGCGGCGGTGAGCCGGTCCAATGCCCGCCCGGGCGACCTGGTCTTCTTCTACAGCGACCACCATCATGTCGGCATCTACGTGGGTAACGGCCTGATGGTGCACGCGTCGCGGACCGGCGTACCGGTCAAGATGGCGAAGATTGACACCATGCCCATCGCCGGCTTCCGCCGTCCGAGCTAGCCCACACCACCGGGAGAGAAGCAGAGAGGGCGCCCACCCTTGTGGGGTGGGCGCCCTCTCCAGTCGTGAGTTCTTAGCTCACCCAGGACGGCAGGATCTGTACGTCGTCGAGTTTCACAAACCCGATCCGGTGGCCGAACTGGATCTGTACATACTTCGTCTGGCCGCGGATCACCGTCCAGTCACCTGGGCTGGATCCGTCGAATGTCACAGCCCGGTAGTACTCGGAGGGCAGCACGTTACCGACCGAGTACCGTTGCCCGGCGGACAGCGTGTACTGCAGCGGCACGATCTCCTGCACCGGGACGCCGGCCGGGTAGGCTGCCGCCTCCGGATAGGCCCGGCCGTACACCGGAATCGTGGCCTTGCCCGGCTTGGGTGTCGCCACCAACCCCGTCGTCCACTCGGCGGTCGGCGCACTGCGGGGGTTGTAGAACCACGCCTTCTGCCCGAGGTACCAGATCGCCGTCCAGTCGCCCTGCCGGTCCGCCACCGCGTACACCTGGCCGGTCGAGGCGCGGGCACCGTGGTCGGAGATGTACATCGTGGACGGCGCGCCGTCGGGGTGCAGGCCGACGTCGACCACGAGCGGCGCGTCCTGGCTGGGCGCGCTGTGCAGGATCACCTCGGACGAGCCGCGCGGCGGGCACGGGTTCGTCCTCGCACCAGTGCAGCCGGTGAAGGCAGGCTGGTTGGTGGCGAAATCGGGGTTGATGGTGACCAGCCCGCTGTGGGGGCCGCCGCTGCGGTGGAACGGGGCGTGCAGCAGGTCGAAGTAGTGCGCCCAGTCCCAGTACGGGCCTGGATCCCAGTGCATGCCGGCGACATAGGCCGGGGTGATGCCCGGCACGTTGTCATGGCCGATGATGTGGTGCCGGTCCAGCGGGATGCCCAGCCGCAGCGCGAGGTAGCGCACCAGCTTCGCCGAGCTGCGGTACATCGCCTCGGTGAACCAGGTGCCTTCGGCGGCGAAGCCTTCGTGCTCGATACCGATCGACTTGGCGTTGACGTACCAGTTCCCGGCGTGCCAACCGACGTCCTTCGCCTTGATGTGCTGCGCGATGTGGCCGTCCACCGACCGCAGCGTGTAGTGCCATCCCAGGTACGTCGGGTCCTGTACCAGGTCGAGCGTGGTCTGGTAGTCGGTCTCGGTGTCGTGGATGACGATGTACTCGATCTTCTGCTGCTGCGGCCGGTTGCCCAGGTCGTGGTTGCCGTAGTTGCCGCCGCCCAGGTCCTCGTACGGCGCGGGGATCCATTCGCAGGCCACCGTGACCGGGCACTCCAGGCCGTCCGGCCGGGCCAGCTTCGGCAGCCGTAGACGGTCCAACCAGGACCGGTCCGGACGCAGCCCGGGGTGCGCGGCGAGGGTCAGCCGGTGACCGTCGTCGGTCGTACGGGCAGCGCCGGCAGCGATCGTCGCATACACCTCGTCGGCGAAGACTGCCGCGTCGTCCGCGCTCTGCCCGCCGCTGTAGCGGGCCACCGCGCCGTACCAGGCCGCGATGTCACTGTCGGCTCCGACCGGGCCGCCCAGGCTCTCCTGGTACGACCGCAGCAGCGCCGCACCACCGTCGATGTTGGCTTCGGCGTCCGCGCGCAGTGCCTCTTCGCTCGCGCCGGTGAGCGCCGCGGCGCGGTGGAGCGTCTGCAACACCTCCGCGTGCGGTGCCGGCTGGCCGGTCGGAGCTGGCGGTGCGGCCATCCTGGCGGGGCGGCTGTCGTCCCCGCGCGCGTCCGCCGTCTGGTCCGCCTCGAAGCCGGGCGGCGACGCGATATGCGCCGCGTCCGTGAGGTGCATCGGCCCGAACCCGCCGGCCGTGCTCGGGCTGCCCGCGTGGACGTCCCACCGCGACTCCAAGTAGGACACGCCGAGCAGTACGTCCACGGGCACGCCGTACTTGGCCGCCGCGGCCTGATACGCCTGTTGCCGCGCGTCCTGGGCGCCGGCGCCCGCTGGCGCGCTTCCGCCCGCCATGGCCGCCCGCCCGCTCGCCGGCGTGGCGACAACGGCGCTGGCGAGCGCGGCCAGGCTGAGCGCCGCACCGCCGGCCAGGATCCGTCTGAAGGGCATCGGACCTCCTCCCGTCGGGGGTTCACGAGGTGCTTGCGGCCACCCTCGCGCCGACACCGGCCGACGTCAATAGCTTGCAGAAATCGCGGCGGCATGCGAAAAATATCTTCGTAACCTGGGCACCGCTCCCTTAAATACTCGCCGCAACCGCCAGATATACGTACCGAACAGGGTGTTACGGGTGGCTTGCGTGCCTCGGTCGTGCCTCCTACCCTGTTGGATCGTTGAGCCGGATGTCGGTCCACCATCCGGGGACCCCGGTTCGACACCGCCGAGTCGCCAGGCGTCCTCCACCCAGGAGGCCACAGAACTGGCGAGCCGGGGACCCACCGGAACGTTGGGGTGAATCCTCGGGCGCTACCACAGGGCCCGGGTAGGGCGAGCTTCCCGCCCGAACCCGTCAGCTAACCCGGTAGGCGGTCAGGGAAGAAGGGGCAGGACCTCGGTGGCAAGCCAAGTCTGGCGGCCGTACGCGAAGACCCCGATCCGAGCGTTCCACTTCGCTCTTACCGCGACGGTCGCGCTCGCCCTGGTGTTCGCTGGGTCGACCGCGGCGCACGCCACACCGTCCATTCCGGAGCTCGAGAAGCAGATCGACCAGGCGTGGAACAAGCTGGAGCCGGTCATCGAACGGCACAATCTGGTCCGCGCCGACCTGGCCAAGAAGAAGAAGCAGGTCGCGGAGCTGCAGAAGAAGATCCAGCCGCTCCAGTTGCAAGTGGACCTGGCGATGACCCGGGTGGGTGAGTTCGCCGCGGCATCGTACAAGAGCGGTAACACCTCGGTCCTCAACGCGCTGCTCAGCAGCGGCTCGCCGACCGCCTTCGCGGACCGGCTGGCGTTGCTGGACGAGTTCGCCAAGCGCCAGCACGAGCGCATCCAGGACGTGGTCGAACTCAAGTCCCGGTACGCCGCCCAGAAGGCGCCCCTGGATGCGCTGGTTGCGCAGCTGAGCCGCACCGAGGCCGAGTTGGCCAAGCAGCAGAAGCAGATCGACGAGAGCATCAAGGAACTGCAGGCACTGCGGCTCAAGGCGTACGGCACGACCGGGGCGGTGGGCAACCTGCGTCCGGCCGCCTGCCCGTACGACTACAACGGCAGTCCGGGCGCCGTTGCGGCGAAGTTCGCTTGCTCCCAGATCGGCAAGCCGTACGTCTACGGGGCCGACGGCCCCGGCTCCTACGACTGCTCGGGCCTGACCATGGCGGCCTGGGCCAAGGCAGGGGTGTACCTGCCGCACAACGCCTACCAGCAGAGCCGGCGGGTGAGATCCGTCAGCCGGTCCCAGCTGCGCGTCGGCGACCTGGTCTTCTACTACAGCGATGTGCACCACGTCGCGATCTACGTCGGCGGCGGCTGGGTTGTGCACGCCCCCAACAGCGGTGACGTGGTACGCATGCGCAAGATCGACGTCGGACCAATCCACAGTTACGGCCGCCCCGGCTGAGTCCCCCGTTCATCCCCGGCGGCCCACGGCGCCCGTCGCGTGTTCCCCCGGCACGCGACGGGCGCCCTCTTCTCGGGTACGCAGAGAGTGCTGTTTCCGGGTCGCCAGCTCGCCCTGTCGACCGGCACGGGCGAGGGCTAGGGGGCCTTGGTGGGCCAGGTGCGCCAGTTTTTCCACGAGCGGCTCGGAGTCGGGCCCCGCTGGTCCTGGTAGCGCGAGCCGTAGACGGTCGAACCGTACGGGTGCTCGGCCGGCGAGGAGAGCCGGAAGATGCACAGCTGGCCGATCTTCATCCCCGGCCAGAGCGTGATCGGCAGGTTCGCCACGTTGGACAGCTCCAGCGTGACGTGTCCGGAGAAGCCGGCGTCGATCCACCCGGCCGTCGAGTGCGTGAGCAGGCCCAGCCGCCCGAGCGATGACTTGCCTTCCAGGCGACCGGCGAGCTGGCTGCCCAAGGTCATCACCTCGAGCGTCGAGGCCAGCACGAACTCCCCGGGGTGCAGCACGAACGGCTGCCCGTCGGGCACCTCGATGAGGGAGGTCAGGTCGTCCTGCCGGACGGCCGGGTCGATGTGCGTGTAGAGGTGGTTGTTGAAGACCCGGAACAGCCGGTCCAGGCGTACGTCGATGCTCGACGGCTGGATCAGGGCCGGCTCGAACGGTTCGAGCTGCAGGTTGCCGGCTTTGATCTCGGCGATGAGGTCCCGGTCGGAGAGCAGCATCGTGTCACCATACCGGGGTTACCGCTTACCAAACCGGGCTACCTTCGTCGAACACTTGTTCGATAGAATGTGGTGGTGGCGTCATGGTCGGAGTTCGCTGCCGCATCGCCCAGCCTCGCCGAGGCGATCCGGGCGCTGGTCCACCAGTACGGGCCGGGCCTGGGCTACCTCGCGACGGTGCGGGCCGACGGCGGTCCGCGGGTGCACCCGGTCGCGCCGGTCATCACCGACGAGGGCCTGTTCTGCTTCGTGATCGACTCCCCCAAGCGGCGAGACCTGGAGCGCGACGGGCGGTACGCGTTGCATTCGTTCCCGCCCGAGGACAACGACGACGAGGCCTACGTGGCGGGGCGGGCCCGCCCGGTCACCGACGAGGCGACGGTCGACCGGCTCGCCCGGGCCCTGCACGCCGCGCCCCACGTCGACTGGCGGCTGTTCGAGTTCACCGTCGACGTGGCCATGGTCGCCCGGCACAGCAGCGGTGCGGCGGGGGTGCGGGTCGCCGACCGTGGCCCGGACCGCACGACCACCCAGGTCTGGCGCGACCCGGCCGCGCGCTGACCAGCGGGCGGGGCAGGTGCGGTCGGCTTGACGGGGCAGGTAGAGTAATGGCCGCTCGCGGGTGTAGTTCAATGGCAGAACATCAGCTTCCCAAGCTGACAGTGCGGGTTCGATTCCCGTCACCCGCTCCACGACAACGGCCCTGGTCAGGAGCACTCTCCCAGCCAGGGCCATCGATGTCTTTCCGGGTTGGATCGGTCCACGTGCCATTAGCGTGCCATTACCCCTCGCCGGCCGACTCCCTGCCAGGCTCTCTGGTCGCCCGCCTCTGGCCGGCCCTGACCGCCTCGTTGGCGATCGCCCGGTCGGCCTCCGTGGTCGCGTGCTGGTAGATCAGCGCGGCCTGTGACGAGTCGTGGCCCATCCGCGCCATCAGATCCCGCGTGCTGGCTCCGGTGCCCGCCGCGAGGGTGTTCCCGGTATGGCGCAGGTCGTGGAAGTGCAAGCCCGGCTTCCCGATCTTCTCAACAGCCGCCTTCCACCTGAGGAGCTTGTTCAGATTGCCGCGCCAGATGGCCTTCCCGTTCAACCCGGTGAAGACGAGTGCCTCCGGTTCGGCTCCGACGTGAGCCGCCAAGTGGTCACGGAGGGCCGAGACGACGGCCGGGGGGAGGCTGACGACGCGGCGGCCGGCCCGAGACTTAGGCGGCCCGAGCACCAGCCCGGTGCCGCGCACCTCGGTGAACGTCTGCCGAACCCGCACGGTCCCCCCTTCCAGGTCGATGTCCTGGCGCTCGAGTGCTGAGACCTCGCCCCAGCGGAGGCAGCCGAAGGTGGCGACGAGGACCAGGGCGCGGTACCGCTCGGGCACCTCGTCGGCGAGCGCGAGGACCTGGGCGACGGACAGAACCGGTCGCTCCGGCGTCTTCTCCTGGTCGGCGCCGCGGATACGGCACGGGTTCCTCGGCAGGATG
>JADGHA010000134.1 GCA_019689695.1 Micromonosporaceae bacterium
CCTCCTAGTTGCCCTGTGTGGACGGTCGCCCGGCATCGCTGAACGATGGCGGGCGACTGTCCCGGCGCCATCGCGCTAGCCAGCTGCCAACTTCGCGGCGATCCGGGCCACCCCGGCCCGCACCTCCTGCGGGCTCGGAGTCTGGTAGGTCTCCGGGACGCCGACGGTCTCGGCGTACTCCTCCTCGGGTGTCTCGGTGAGACCGCGCTGCGCGGCGGCGATCTCGTCCCGGATCTCCTCCACCGAGACCGCCAGCACGATCGGCTCGACCACCGCCATCAGCTCCACGTCGGCGACCACGGCCTGGGCGAGCGCCAGGGCGTGCACCCGCTCGTACGGTCCGCAGACCACCGGCTCCCACTCCCCCTCGTCGTCGAGCGGCCCGAAGGTGATCACCCACGGCAGCTCGAGGACGGGCGAGTCGGCCGGCAGTTCCAAGGTCACCAGCGCGCCCACGCCTCCATCATGGAGGCCCGGCCCGGCCCAGGGGCCTGATCGCCGCAATCCGCCCAGGTCACCGGTCCCGATCGGCGGTGCCGGTGCCGGCGCGCAGTCGCGCGGCATCCCGGCACCGCTAATGGCGATCTTCGGTCGGCGCGCCCCGCGCACCGCGATGCTCGGTCGGCGCGCTCCGATGCTCGGTCGGTGCGCCGCACCCACCGCCATCCTCGGCCGGCGCGCCGCGCCCACCACGATCCTCAGTCGGCGCATCACGGGCCGCGGTCGGGTCGCCGTAAGTGGCGCGGTCCTCGGTCGCCTGGTCCCGGGGCACCTGCTCTTCCAGCGGGTTGTCCGGGGGAAGGTGATCACCGCGGATCGTCTTGCCGGTGGCCAGGTCGACCACCCGGCCGTACGGGTTGGTGGCGGCCAGCGCCGCGCCGAGCAGCAGCACCTGGTTGAACAGGTAGAGGTAGACCAGCAGGCCGACCGAGCCGGCCACCACCCGGTAGACCGGGCCGGCCGCGCTGCGCGCGATGAAGAACCGGCCCACCGTGTTGAGCAGGGTGATGCCGGCGCCGACCATGATCAGCGACGGCACCAGCCGGCGGGCCGGGATGCGCAGCCGGGGAATCGCGATCAGCAGCGCCGTGGCCAGCACGAGGTTCAGCAGTACGGTCAAGATCCAGCTGGCGACGCCCAGGGCCACGCCGGTGCGCGAGCCCTGCAGCGTCTCCAGCCCGCCCTCGATCGCGTCCACCGTGACCAGCGACGTCCCGAGCAGGACGAAGAGGCCGAGCAGCATGCCGAGGTCGATCAGCCGGCGGATCACCGGGTTGCCCGGCTGCTGCTGCACGCCCCAGATCAGCCGCTGGGAGGAGCGCAGCGACTCGATCCAGCCGATGCCGGTCAGCGCCACGCCGATCAGACCGACCACGCCGACCGTGCCGCGGCTGCCCTTGATCTCGTCGCTGTTGAGCCACGGCAGGTTCTGCCGCAGGAACCGGTCGACCTCGGTGAGCAGGTCGAAGTTGAGGTCCAGCAGGTAGCCGAGGACCGAGTACGCCACCAGGGCGAGCGCGAACGCGGCGAAGAACGCGTGGTAGGCGATCGCCGCGGCGAGCCGGCCGCCGAGCACGTCCAGGTAGCGCTGGCGGGCCCGCCAGAAGTGGTCGAAGGCGGCGGAACGGCGGCGACCGGCCGCCACCGCCCGGTTGTACGCCGCCTCGATCCGGCCGATCCCCCACACCACAGCTACCCAGTACCCGGCAGGACACCGCCTTCGAGCAGAAAGTCCCGGCGCGGCTTCCACCGCCCGTCGCCGCCGTGCTCGAAGAGGGTGAACCGGTCCACCCGGAAGCGGGCGGAGAAGTCGGCCAGGTCGTCGTACACCTCGTCCAGCATGTCGGGCGGGACGTCCTGGGCGACCGTGACGTGCGGGTGGTAGGGGAACCGGGACTGGCGCCGCAGCGGTTCGGCTGCCCCGATCGCGGCGGCCAGCTGCTCGCACTCGCTGATGCCGGCGGCCACCGCCACGAAGACCACCTCGGTGACCGGACGGAAGGTGCCGGTGCCGCGTAGGTGCAAGGTGTACGGAGGGTATTGGGCGGCCACCGCGGCCAGGTGCTTCTCGACGCCGGGCAGCAGGTCCGGTGCGACGTCGGTGGGGCCGAGCAGGGTCAGGTGCGCCGGTACGTACCGGGCCAGCGGGTCACCGGCCAGCACCCGGCGCCGGGTCAGCTGGCTGCCCCAGGGCTCGGGGATGTCGAACGCGACCCCGATCCGGACCGGCCCACCGGGACTGTCCGATGTGCTCAAACCTCTCCCGCCCCCAGCCTTTTCGGACCACCCTTCGAGCCGGAGGCTCAGCGCCACCGGTCGGCCGGCGCCGGGGGCAGCATGCCGATCCGGTCGTACACCGAGCGCAGGGTGACCGAGGCGACCGCCCGCGCCTTCTCCGCGCCAACGGCCAGCAGCTTGTCCAGCTGGTGGGGGTCGTCCAGGTACACCCGGGTGCGCTCCTGGATCGGCCGGACGAACTGCGCCACCACCTCGGCCAGGTCCTTCTTCAGATCGCCGTAGCCCTTCCCGGCGTACGCGGCGACCAGGTCCTCGATGGTGCGGCCGGCGAGCGCGGAGTAGATGGTGAGCAGGTTGGAGATGCCGGGCTTGGCCTCCACGTCGTAGACGATCTCCCGGCCGGTGTCGGTGACCGCAGACCTGATCTTCTTGGCCGACCGGGCCGGGTCCTCCAGCAGCTCGATGATGCCGTTCGGCGAGGACGCCGACTTGGACATCTTCGCGGTCGGCTGCTGCAGATCGGTGATCTTGGCGGTGTCGCGCAGGATGTACGCCTCCGGCACGGTGAACGTCGGCCCGAACCGGGAGTTGAACCGCTGCGCCAGGTCGCGGGTCAGCTCCAGGTGCTGGCGCTGGTCCTCGCCCACCGGCACCGCGTCGGCCTGGTAGAGCAGGATGTCGGCGGCCTGCAGGATCGGGTAGGTGAACAGGCCCACGCTCGCCCGCTCCACCCCCTGCCTGGCCGACTTGTCCTTGAACTGCGTCATCCGGCTCGCCTCACCGAAGCCGGTCAGGCAGCTGAGCACCCAGGCCAGCTGCGGGTGCTCCGGCACGTGCGACTGGACGAACAGGGTGCACCGCTCGGGGTCGAGGCCGGCGGCGAGCAGCTGGGCCGCGGAGACCCGGGTGCGCCGGCGCAGCAGGGCCGGGTCGTGGCCGGCCGTGATCGCGTGCAGGTCCACCACGCAGTAGAAGGTGTCGTGCGTCTCCTGCATGGCCACCCAGTTGCGCACCGCACCCAGGTAGTTGCCCAGGTGGAACGAGTCCGCGGTGGGCTGGATGCCGGACAGCACCCGCGGCCGGTCCGGAGCGGGGACGGACATGTGGGCCATTCTGTCACCCGCGGGCGGTTGTCCGGGGAACCGGGTGGCGCAAAGGTGACTCATAGGGTTGAGCGCAGGCGACGGCAGGAAGGCAGCGGATGGCGGGCGGCGAGCGCACCGGCCGGGCCGGCGTCGAGCAGACGGTGGGCGAGCTGTACCACGCCTGTTACCGGCGCCTGGTGACGCAGGTCTACGCGTTCACCACCGACCTGAGCGAGGCGCAGGACGTGGTCCAGGAGGCATTCGCCCGGGCGCTGGCCCGCCCGGGCGGGCTGGCCGGAGTGGACAACCCGGAGGCGTGGCTGCGCACCGTGGCGGTGAACGTGGTCCGGCGGCGGTGGCGGCGGCGACGCCTGCTCGACGCCATCCTGCTGCGCGACCGCCCGGTCGCCCGCGTGGTCCAGCCCGGCCCGGAGCCGGACAACGCCGACCTGCGGACCGCCCTCGCCGCGATCGCACCGCCGTTCCGCGAAGTGATCGTCCTGCACTACCTGGCGGACCTGGGGGTGGACGAGATCGCCGCGGCGCTCGGGGTGCCGACCGGCACGGTGAAGTCCCGGCTGTCCCGGGCCCGGGCCGCGCTCGCCGAGCGACTCGGCGACTACCGGACCGCGGAGAACCGCCCCGGCCACGGCGGCGGGGCGAACAACACGGAAGTGGCCCATGCCTGACACCGATCTCGACCAGGACCTCGCGCGGGCGCGGGCGGCCCTGCTCGACCGGATCGACCAGCCGCCGCTGGCCCAGATCGCCAGCCGCGCCGCCGTCCTGCGCCGCCGCCGACGGGCGGTACGCGGCGGGACCGCGCTGGCCGCGGTGCTGGCGATCGGCATCGGACTGCTGCGGCCGTGGTCGGGCGGCCCCGAAGCGACGCTTCCGCCGGCCGAGACACCGCCCAGTGGCCCGGTCTACGCCGCTGACGGCATCACCATCAACGGCCTCACCAAACCCGTCCCCGAGATACCCGACCTGCCCGGCGCGATCGCTGACGTGGAGTTCGCCGACGCCGACCACGGCTACCTGATCACCACGTTGCGGGTCTTCGCCAGTACGGAGGACGGCGGTCTCACCTGGCAGCGCCACGACGTGCCAGCCGACGTGCGGACCACCCAGCTCTACCTGTTCCCCGGCGGCGAGATCGGCCTCCCCGATGGGTACGTCTCGGCTGACGGCGGAAAGACCTGGCAACGTCAGGCGGGCAACAACGCACAGCCGGTCACCGCCGCCGGCAAGGATGAGCTGCTGCTCGACAGCGGCGGCGGGACGCTGGCGGTCATGAGCCCCGGGTACGGGTTCCGGGGCTACCTCGCCAACGCGCCGCCGATCACGGTCAGCTGGGTCGCCGCGCGCCCCCCCCCCGCCGGGATCTGGTGGGTCGCCGGCACCACGAACGACGGCACGAACAAGCCGGCCCTGGCGAGCAGCCGCGACGGCGGCCGCACCTGGCAGCCGGTCGTCCTGGACGCGCCGCCCGGCCAGCCGCAGGTCAGCTTCCTCGGCAGCCACGTGTACGCGGTAGTCGTCGGCGCGGACCGCAGAGTTCTCGCGATCCTGCACTCGACCGACGGCGGACAGCACTTCACCCCGGTCCGGACCGGCGGCGACGCGCAGCTGCGCACCCTCGCCGGCGACCTGGTGCCGCTGCTCGACGGCCGGCTGCTGGCCGCCACCACGTCGCACGAGTGGTACCTGAGCTCGGACGGCGGTGCCACCTTCCGGCGGGCCACCGGCACCCTGCCCGTGGTCGGCGCGCTGCGCCGCACCTGGGCCGGGTACGTCGCCTACGACCTGTTCGGCGGCGAACCGGCCGGGTGGGCTGCCTTCTCCTCCGACGGCAGCACCTGGCGCAAGCTCCAGGTCCACTGAGGGTGCCACGCCGGCCTGCTGCCGCGGGCGACGGTCAGGCCGACCACAACCCGGGCGCACAACCACAGCGTCACGGCGATCCGCAGGAACACCGTCGCCGCGTACAGCCGGTTGTCGATGGCCTGATCGTCCAGGTGGGCCCAGATCGCGAACCAGTAGACGATCTCGGCCGCCTGCCAGACGACCAGGTCCGGCAGGCGCAGGCCGGCCAGCACGGCCAGCGGGAGCAGCCAGAGCACGTACTGCGGCGAGTAGACCTTGTTGGTGACCAGGAACGCGGCGAGCACGAGAAAGGCGAGCGGAGCCAGCGGCGGCGCCGGGCGGACGAACAGGGCCAGCGCCGCCACGCCGAGGCAGCCGACCAGGAACAACCCGCTGGCCAGCAGGTTGAGCCGGCCAAGCGGCTCGACCGGGTGCCCGAGCAGCTCCAGCGCGTGCCACGGCGAGCCGAACTCGGCGCCGCGCTCCTTGTTGAACCGGTAGAACAGCTGCCAGCCCTCGGGGTACACGATCATCACCGGCAGGTTGACGGCGAGCCAGGCGCCGGCCGCGGCGCCCACCGTCCGGGCCGCCGTGCGCCACTGCCGTTGTCGCAGGGCGAGCAGCACGATCGGGCCGAGCAGGAACGCCGGGTAGAGCTTGGCCGCCGCGCCCAGGCCGAGGAGCAGGCCGACCAGCCAGGGCCGGTGGCGGGCCCAGGCGAGCAGGGCCAGCGCGGTCGCCGCCACCGCGAGCAGATCCCAGTTGATCGTTCCGGCCAGGGCCAGGGTCGGCGCCGCCGCGACCAGCAGGCCGTCCCGCGGGTCACCGGTCGTGCGCGCGGTCGCCCAGACGGTGACCATGGCGAGCCCGAGCAGGACCAGCACGGTCAGGGTGAAGTAGGTCTGCTTCAGGTCGGCGCCGCGGTCCGGCGTCAGCACCCGGGCCAGCCGTGCGCTCACGTCCATCACCAGGCCGGAGAGGACCGGGTACTCCAGGGGATGCTCCCCGGCGTTCGGCGCGTACGGGAAGATTCCGTCCGCCATGCCCCGGTTCTGCAGCAGGAACGGCACGTCGCTGTAGCAGCGCTGGCCGAACAGCAGCTCGCGGCGGTACGGCCAGCCGGCCGCGTGGCAGGCGTACTTCTGCCAGTAGCCGAAAGCGAACGTGACGACCGTGACGGCAAGGGCGACCGGTAGCAGCTGCCAGCTGATCCGCCTGGCCATCAGTGTCGACACCACGCGGCCATCTTTGCCTAATCCCGGGTCGTTGTGCAGTCGCGCCTTCCCGGGCAGGCGATCACGCCTTCTCCGGCAGCGCCGCCACCGTCGCCACGACCGGCGGCCCCTCCGTCGCCGCCTGGCCGGCCGGCCCCGCCGGCCGGACGCCCACCCGGGCGACGCGCCGCCCGTCCAGCGCGAGCACCACCAGCCGCCAGGCGGGCTGAGGCGCCTCGCCGGTCTCCGGCCCGGCAGCGGCTACCGCCGCCGCGACCACTGGCGGCACCGCCACCTCGTCGCCGACCGCCGGCAGCCGGCCGAGCGCGGCCATGACGAAGCCACCGACCGTCTCATACGGGCCGGGCGGCAGGGCGAACCCGGCCCGCTCGGCGAAGTCGGCCAGGTTGAGCAGCCCGTCCACCTCGGAAGCGGCGGCGCCGGCCGGGACCGGCTCGGGCGAGGTGTCGTACTCGTCGTGGATCTCCCCGACCAGCTCCTCGATCAGGTCCTCCAGGGTGACGATGCCGGCGGTGCCGCCGTACTCGTCGACCACCACCGCCAGGTGGTGACGCTCCCGGCGCATCTCGGAGAGCGCGGCGAGCACATGCTTGCTGCCCGGCAGCCGCTTGACCTCCCGGACCAGCTCGCCCACGGTCCGCGCGCCACCCTCCGGGGGTATCAACAGGTCCCGCAGGTGCACGAAGCCGATCACGTCGTCGTGCGTACCGTCCACGACCGGGAAGCGCGTGTGCCAATCTGAGCGGGCCTGCCGGGCGGCCTCCTCGAGGGTCAGGTCGGCGCGCAGGAAGGCGACCTCGGTGCGCGGCACCATCACCTCCCGCACCAGGCTGCCACCGGCCGCGATCACCTCGTCGATGATGCGCCGCTCCTCGCGGTCCAGCAGGGTGTTCGCGGCCACCAGGTCACGCAGCTCGGCCTGGCTGATCCGCTCCCGGCCCGTGGTCGGGCTGGTGCCCAGCAGCCGGGTCACGCCGCGGATCGCGGCGTCGGCCACCTGGACTACCAGCCGGGCGAACGCCCGGGCCACCGGACCGGGCTGGGTAGGTGCGACCCTCTGTCTCCCGGCATCGCCGGAGTCGTCCATGGAAGGATCCTAGTCAGCCGCGCCCGGGCGGCGCCGGTAGGCTCGGCTACCGGCCCGCGTCCCACGGCAAGGAGGCCCCGTGAAGCTGCTCGTCACCGGAGGTGCCGGCTACATCGGCAGCGTCGTCACCCGGTTGCTGCTCGACGCCGGACACCAGGTGGTGGTCCTGGACGACCTGTCCACGGGCCACGAATCGGCGGTGCCCGCCGGGGCCACCCTGGTGCGCGCCCGGGTCCACCAGGCGGCCCAGGTGCTCACCCCGGACGCCGGCTTCGATGCCGTACTGCACTTTGCCGGGTTCATCGCGGCCGGGGAGTCGATGGTCCGGCCGGAGATCTACTGGGACGCCAACCTGGTCGGCTCGCTGGCGCTGCTGGACGCGATGCGCGCCGCCGGCGTACGGCGGCTGGTCTTCTCCTCCACCGCGGCGGTCTACGGCAACCCCACCGAGCTGCCCATCACCGAGGCCGCCGCCACCGCCCCCACCAGTACGTACGGCGCCACGAAGCTCGCCTTCGACCTGGCGATCCGCTCCGAGGCGACCGCGTACGACCTGGCCGCGGTGTCGTTGCGCTACTTCAACGTGGCCGGCGCGCTGATCCGCCCGGACGGTACGGCCATCGGTGAGCGGCACGACCCGGAGACCCACCTGATCCCGATCGCCCTCCAGGTGGCCGCCGGGAAGCGGGAGAAGCTGCAGCTCTTCGGCGACGACTACCCCACCGTGGACGGCACCTGCGTCCGCGACTACATCCACGTCGCCGACCTGGCGGCTGCGCACCTGCTGGCGCTGGAGGCCGCGTCGCCCGGCCAGCACCGCATCTACAACCTGGGCAACGGCAACGGCTTCACCAACCGGCAGGTGGTCGACGTGGTCCGCGAGGTGACCGGCCACCCGGTGCCGGTGGAGATGGCCGCCCGGCGCGATGGCGACCCGGTCGCGCTGGTCGCCTCGTCGCAGCGGGCGCGCGACGAGCTGGGCTGGGTGCCGGCCAAGCCCACCCTGCACGACATGGTCGGCGACGCCTGGGCGTTCATGCAGCGGGCCGGGGCATGAGCTCCGGCGGGCCGGCCGGCGTCTGGGCGGCTCCGGGCCGGGTGAACCTGATCGGCGAGCACACTGACTACAACGACGGGTACGTGCTGCCGTTCGCGCTGCCTCAGCGCACCGTCGTCACAGCGTCCCTTGTGGACGGCCCGCGGTGGATCGTCAGGTCGGAGCAGGCGCCGGGCGAGGAGGTCGCCTTCGGCGAGCAGGACCTCAAGCCCGGCGCGGTCGCCGGCTGGGCGGCGTACGTGGCCGGGGTGGTGTGGGCCTTGCGCGAGGCCGGCTTCGCCGTGCCCGGGGCCCACCTCTCGATCGCCTCGGACGTCCCCCTCGGCGCCGGGCTGTCCTCCTCCGCCGCCCTGGAGTGCGCGGTCCTCACCGCCCTGGCCGACCTCGGCGGCCTCGATCTGCCGGTGCACGACCGGCCGGCACTGGCCCAGCGGGCAGAGAACGACTACGTGGGCATGCCCTGCGGCATCATGGACCAGTCCGCGTCGACGCTCTGCCGGGCCGGCCACGCGCTCTTCCTGGACTGCCGCTCGCTGCAGACCGCGCACATCCCGTTCGACCTGCCCGCCGCCGGCCTGGCGATGCTCGTCATCGACACGAAGGCGCCGCACCGACACGTCAGCGGGGAGTACGCGGCGCGCCGCGCGTCGTGCGAGGCGGCCGCGGCCGCGCTCGGCGTACCGGCGCTGCGCGACGTCGCGGACCTGCCTGGCGCGCTGGCCCGCCTCGACAGCGAGGTGACGCGCCGCCGGGTGCGCCATGTGGTGACCGAGAACCAGCGGGTACTGTCCGTTGTGGACCTGCTGCGCGCCGGCCGGGTCCGCGAGATCGGGCCGGTGCTGACCGAGTCGCACGCCTCGATGCGCGACGACTTCGAGATCACCGTGCCGGAGGTGGACACCGCGGTGGAGACCGCGTTGGCGGCCGGCGCCTACGGGGCGCGGATGACCGGTGGCGGCTTCGGCGGCTGCGTGCTGGCGCTGGTGGACGCCGACGCGACGGACCGGGTCGCCGGCGCGGTGGCGGACGCCTTCGCCGCCCGCGGCTTCGCCGCTCCGGCGCCGTTCGTCGCCACCCCGAGCCCCGGCGCCACCC
>JADGHA010000135.1 GCA_019689695.1 Micromonosporaceae bacterium
TGCCTGGTTGGCTCGCCGCCGCGCGAACCGCTGCTGCGACCAGCCGCCCGCCGCGGTCCGCGACTGCACGTAGAAGGTGTCCACCTTGGCGGTGGTCAGCCGCTCGCCCTCGGCGATGCCCAGCGCCACCGCGCCCTGCCGGGCCAGCAGCAGCCCGATCCGGCGCGTCTGCTGGGCGCCGGCGACCAGGGCGGCGAGGTCCGGCGGCTGCGGGGCACCGGGCGGGGCGTGGCACTCGGCCACGGTGCCGTCCGCGCCGACCAGCCGGATGCCGTACTCCTCGGCGCTCACTTCGGGCCGGCCGTGCCGCTCGGCGAAGCCGTCCAGCCAGCGGGCCAGCCGGGCCGGGTCGACCTCGACCCACCGGACCGTCGCCTTGGCGCCGCCCATGGCACGATCCTGCCATGAGCCCTGCCGAGACCCCGCTCGCCGTCGAGGTGCTCGACCGGCTGACGCGGGTGTACGGCGCGGCGGGGGACCCAAAGCGGGCTGTGCAGATGGCCGCGTACATGCGGGACCAGTTCCCGTTTCTGGGCATCCCCGCCCCGTTCCAGCGGGCGCTGGCGCGGCAGGTGCTGGCCGGGCTGGGCCGGCCGGGCGAGGCGGACCTGCGGTCGGTGGCGCTGGGCTGCTGGGCGTTGCCGGAGCGGGAGTACCAGTACTTCGCCTGCGACTGGCTGCGCCGTCACGTCCGGGTCTGCTCAGCCGGCTTCATCGACGTGGTGGCCCGGCTCATCACCACCAAGCCTTGGTGGGACACAGTGGACACGCTCGCCGCGAACGTGGTAGGACCGCTGGTCGCCGCACACCCCGGACTAGCGTCCACCATGGATGGGTGGGCGGCCGGGGATGAGCTGTGGCTGATCCGCGCGGCGATCCTGCACCAGCTGCGGTACCGGGAATCGACCGACGCGGGCCGGCTGTTCCGCTACTGCACCGGCCAGGCCGACCACCCGGACTTCTTCGTCCGCAAGGCGATCGGCTGGGCGCTACGCGAGTACGCCAAGACGGACCCGGACGCGGTGCGCGGCTACGTGCGAGCCAACCGGCACCGCCTGTCCCCGCTCACCGTCCGCGAGGCGGTGAAGAACCTCTAGCTAGCCACAGAACGGGTATTCCCGCGCCGCCCAGCTCATCATCGACCGGGCGCGCCGGGAGGACTGGTGACCTGCCTGGCGCCTTGGCTGCCCGGGTCAGGGGCAGGGAGGGGTCAGACGTTGAAGCCGAGGGCGCGCAGCTGCTCGCGGCCGTCCTCAGTGATCTTGTCGGGGCCCCACGGCGGCATCCACACCCAGTTGATCCGCACCTCCTTGACCAGCCCGCCGCCCGGACCGGTGCACAGCGCCTGCTGCGCCTGGTCCTCGATCACGTCGGTGAGCGGGCAGGCCGCCGAGGTGAGGGTCATGTCCAGGGTGGCCACGTTGTCGTCGTCCACGTGGATGCCGTACACCAGGCCGAGGTCGACCACGTTGATGCCCAGCTCCGGGTCGACGACGTCCTTCAGCGCCTCCTCGACGTCGGCGACCGATGCCTTGGTGCCCTGCTCGCTCATGCCTCACCTCCAGAAACAGCGCGCGCCGCGGCGTCCTTGAACGCCATCCACGGCAGCAGTGCGCACTTCACCCGCATCGGGTAGCGGGCCACCCCGGCGAAGGCCACCGCGTCCTCCAGCAGCTCCCCGTCCGGCTCCACCTGGCCGCGGCCGGTCACCATCGCCTGGAACGCCTCCTGTATGGCGAGCGTATGCTCCAGCTCCGCGCCCTGGACCAGCTCGTGCATCACGCTGGCGGAGGCGCGGCTGATCGAGCAGCCCTCGCCGTGGTAGGACAGGTCGCGGATCTTCCCGCCGTCCAGCGACACCCGCACCGTCACCTCGTCCCCGCAGGTCGGGTTCACATGGTGCGCCTCGGCGTCGTACGGCTCGCGCAGCCCGGCGCCCTTCGGGTGCTTCGAGTGGTCGAGGATGATCTGCTCGTACAGTTCGGTCACGTCCATCAGCCGAACACCTTCCTCACCCGCTCGAGCCCGCGCACCAGCGCGTCGATCTCCTCG
This sequence comes from Micromonosporaceae bacterium, assembly GCA_019689695.1. Lineage (GTDB taxonomy): Bacteria > Actinomycetota > Actinomycetes > Mycobacteriales > Micromonosporaceae > JADGHA01. Next base: position 2,053 of record JADGHA010000135.1, read on the forward strand.
GTCGTCGTGTAGAGGTAGAACGACGCGCGGGTGGTGGCCGGCACACCGAACCGGTCGCAGACCGGGCGCGCGCAGTGATGGCCAACCCGCACCGCGATGCCCTCGGCGTCCAGCACCTGGCCCACGTCGTGCGGGTGCACGCCGTCCAGCGTGAACGAGATCGTCCCGCCCCGGCCGACCGGCACCTGCGGCCCGATGATGCGCAGGCCGGGCACGGTGGGCAGGGCGTCCAGGGCGTACGCGGCGAGCTCCTTCTCGTGCCACTGGATGGCCGGCATGCCGATCGCGGACAGGTAGTCCACCGCGGCCCCCAGACCGACCGCCTCGGCGATCGGCGGGGTGCCCGCCTCGAACCGGGCCGGCGGGGCGGCGAAGGTGGTGCGCGCCATCGTGACGGTCTCGATCATCTCGCCGCCGCCGAGGAACGGTGGCATCGCGGCGAGCAGCTCGCCGCGACCCCACAGCACCCCGATACCGGTCGGCCCGCACATCTTGTGGCCGGTGAAGGCGATGAAGTCCACGCCGAGGTCCTGCACGTCCATCGGCAGGTGCGGCACCGACTGGGAGCAGTCGAGCATCACCAGGGCGCCGACCTCGTGGGCCCGCGCGGTGATCCGGGCCGTCGGGTTGACGGTGCCCAGCGCGTTGGACATGTGCACGTACGAGACGATCTTCGTGCGCTCGTTGACCAGCTCGTCCAGGTTGGACTCGTCCAGCCGGCCCTGGTCGGTGATACCGAACCAGCGCAGCGTGGCGCCGGTGCGCTCGCAGAGCAGCTGCCACGGCACGATGTTGGAGTGGTGCTCCATCTCGGAGATCACCACCTCGTCCCCGGGACCGAGCTGGAAGCGGGGGTCGCCGCCGCTGGCCGAGGCGTTGCTGAACGCGTACGCGACCAGGTTGATCGCCTCGGTGGAGTTCTTGGTGAACACCACCTCGTCGCGGGACGGGGCGTTGATGAACGCCGCCACCTTGGTCCGCGCCTCCTCGTACGCCTCCGTCGCCTCGGCGCCCAGCGCGTGGATGGCCCGGGCCACGTTGGCGTTGTGCCGCTCGAAGTGCTCGCGCAGCGCGTCCAGCACCTGGCGCGGCTTCTGCGACGTGTTGGCGCTGTCCAGATACACCAGCCGCCGGCCGTTGACCTCCCGGTCCAGGATCGGGAAGTCGGCGCGGACCTTCGCCACGTCCAGCCGCGGCACGTCCTCGTACTGCGGCATGCCGGCCGGGATGGTCAACGTCATGGCGCCTCCAGACCGCTAGGCCCGGGCCGACCCGGCGCCGGCGAGGTACCGCTCGTACCCCTCGGCCTCCAGGCTCTCCGCGAGCTCCGGCCCGCCCTCCTCGACGATCCGCCCGCCGACGAAGACGTGCACGAAGTCCGGCTTCACGTACCGCAGGATCCGGGTGTAGTGGGTGATCAGCAGGATGCCGGTCGCACCGGTGTCGCGGACCCGGTTGACCCCTGCGCTGACCACCCGCAGCGCGTCGATGTCCAGGCCGGAGTCGGTCTCGTCGAGGATCGCGATCTTCGGCTTGAGCAGCTCCAGCTGGACGATCTCGTGCCGCTTCTTCTCCCCGCCGGAGAAGCCCTCGTTGACGTTGCGCTGCCCGAACGCCGGGTCCATGCCCAGCCGTTCCATCGCCTCGCGCAGCTCGCCGGACCAGGTGCGCAGCTTCGGCGCCGCGCCGTCGATCGCGGTCTTCGCGGTACGCAGGAAGTTGGCCACCGAGACGCCGGGTACCTCGACCGGGTACTGCATGGCCAGGAACAGGCCGGCACGCGCCCGCTCGTCCACGGTCATGGCGAGCACGTCCTGCCCGTCCAGGGTGACCGAGCCACCGGTGATCTCGTACTTCGGGTGGCCGGCGACCGAGTACGCCAGGGTTGACTTGCCGGAGCCGTTGGGGCCCATGATGGCGTGGGTCTCCCCCGCCCGCACGGTCAGGTCCACCCCGGCGAGAATCGGCTTCAGCTGGCCGTCGGGCAGCTTCACCGACACCTTCAGGTCGCGGATTTCAAGGACACTCACGGAGTTACTCCATTACTGGGCTCGAGGCTGACGTAGACGTCGCCATCGCGGACTTCGACGGGGTAGACCGGTACGGGCTCGGTGGCGGGCAGCCCGGTCGGCTGGCCGGTGCGCAGGTCGAAACGGGAGCCGTGCAGCCAGCACTCCACGGTGTGGCCGTCCACGTCGCCCTCGGAGAGCGGGACCTCCTGGTGCGAGCATTCGTCGTAGATGGCGTAGAACACGTCGTCCTCGCCGTGCACGATGGCGATGTCGACGCCGTCGACGGAGACGGCCAGCGTCGTCCCCTTGGGGACGTCCTCAGTGGAACAAACCCTGATCATGCTACGCGCCCGCCTTCTCCAGCCGCGCCTCGACCGCCGTGGTGAGCCGCTCCCGCAGCTCGTCCATCGGGACCTTGGCGAGCAGGTCGGCGAAGAAGCCACGCACCACCAGCTTGCGCGCCTCGGTCTGCGGGATGCCCCGGCTCATCAGGTAGAACAGCTGCTCGTCGTCGAACCGGCCGGTCGCGCTGGCGTGCCCGGCGCCGATCACCTCGCCGGTCTCGATCTCCAGGTTGGGCACCGAGTCGGCACGGGCGCCGTCGGTGAGCACGAGGTTCCGGTTGATCTCGTACGTGTCGGTGCCCGTCGCCTCCTTCTGGATCAGCACGTCGCCGACCCAGACGGTCCGTGCGGACTCGCCCTGCAGCGCCCCGCGGTACGCCACGTAGCTGCGGCAGTCCGGCACCGAGTGGTCCACCAGCAGCCGGTGCTCCAGGTGCTGGCCGGCGTCGGCGAAGTACAGGCCGTAGAGCTCCGCCTCGCCGCCGCGCCCGGTGTACTCGACCGAGGTGTACTGCCGGACCAGGTCACCGCCGAGCGCCACCTGCACATGGGTGACCTTGGCGTCCCGGCCCAGCCGGAACCGCACGTGCTGGGCCTGCACCGCGTCCTGGTCCCAGTTCGCGATGGTGACCAGCGTCAAGCTGGCCCCCTCGGCGACGACGACCTCGACGTTGTCGGCCAGGGTCGCCGGGCCCACCTGCTCGATGACCAGTGCCGTGCGGGCGAACCGCCCGACCCGGACCTGGGTCCGGGCGAAGGAGAGCTCGCCGGGGCCCACCACGCGCAGGTACGCCGGCTCGGCCGCGGCCGCCTCCGCAGCGACCTCGACCAGGGTCACCTGCTTGGCCGCGCCGTACGCCAGCGCGCTGATCCGGTCGAACGGCACCAGCACCGGGTCGGCGCCATCCACAGTAGACACGCTGGTCCCGGCGGGCAGCTCGCCGTACTCGACCTTCGGAGCCGGCCCGGCGGCCGCACCGTCCATCGTGGCCAGCCCGCGCAGCCGCTTGAGCGGCGTGAAGCGCCACTCCTCCTCGCGGCCGGTCAGCGCGGGAAAGTCGGCGACATCGTACGAGCGCAGCGCCTGGGCCTTGGTCTTGGCGACCGCGGTCTGCGGCGGCGTGACTGTCTGCGCGGTCATCAGCCGACGGCACCTTCCATCTGCAGCTCGATGAGCCGGTTCAGCTCCAGGGCGTACTCCATGGGCAGTTCCTTGGCGATCGGCTCGATGAAGCCCCGCACGATCATCGCCATCGCCTCGTCCTCGGTCAGGCCGCGGGACATCAGGTAGAACAGCTGGTCCTCGCTCACCTTGGAGACGGTCGCCTCGTGGCCCATCGCCACGTCGTCCTCCCGGATGTCGACGTACGGGTAGGTGTCCGACCGGGAGATCGTGTCCACTAGCAGCGCGTCGCACTTCACGGTGGACCGGCTGTGGTGCGAGCCCTCCATCACCTGGACCAGGCCGCGGTAGGAGGTGCGACCGCCGCCGCGGGCGATGGACTTGCTGATGATCGTCGAGGAGGTGTGCGGCGCGGCGTGCACCATCTTCGCGCCGGCGTCCTGGTGCTGGCCCTCGCCGGCCATCGCCACCGAGAGCACCTCCCCCTTGGCGTGCTCGCCGACCATGTAGACCGCCGGGTACTTCATGGTGACCTTGGAGCCGATGTTGCCGTCGATCCACTCCATGGTCGCGCCGGCGTGACAGACGGCCCGCTTGGTGACCAGGTTGTAGACGTTGTTGGACCAGTTCTGGATGGTGGTGTACCGGCAGCGGGCGTTCTCTTTCACGATGATCTCGACGACCGCGCTGTGCAGCGAGTCGGACGAGTAGATCGGCGCGGTGCAGCCCTCGACGTAGTGCACGTACGCGCCCTCGTCAACGATGATCAGCGTCCGCTCGAACTGGCCCATGTTCTCCGTGTTGATCCGGAAGTACGCCTGGAGCGGGATCTCCACGTGCACGCCCTTCGGCACGTAGATGAACGAGCCGCCGGACCACACCGCGGTGTTCAGCGAGGCGAACTTGTTGTCGCCCACCGGGATCACCGTGCCGAAGTACTCCTTGAACAGGTCCTCGTGCTCGCGCAGCCCGGTGTCGGTGTCCAGGAAGATCACGCCCTGCTGCTCCAGGTCCTCGCGGATCTTGTGGTACACCACCTCCGACTCGTACTGCGCGGCCACGCCGGCGACCAGCCGCTGCTTCTCGGCCTCCGGGATGCCCAGCCTGTCGTAGGTGTTCTTGATGTCCGCGGGCAGCTCGTCCCAGCTGGTGGCCTGCTTCTCGGTGGAGCGCACGAAGTACTTGATGTTGTCGAAGTCGATGTCGCCGAGGTCGGCGCCCCACGCCGGCAGTGGCTTGCGCTCGAACAGCCGCAGCCCCTTCAGCCGGCGCTGCAGCATCCACTCCGGCTCGCCCTTCTTGGCGGAGATGTCCCGCACCACCGCCTCCGAGAGGCCGCGCTGGGCGGAGGCGCCAGCGACGTCCGGGTCGGCCCAGCCGAACTGGTAGCGGCCCAGGTCGGCGAGCGGGTCGACGGGTTTGGTGGCGGTCTGCTCGGTCATCTACCTGTCCTCACAGTTGTCTCGAAGAACGTCGCGGGTCCGGGATGTGCGTGGTGCACACCTCATCCCCGTGGGCGATGGTGGCCAGGCGCTGTACGTGGATGCCGACCAATCGGGAGATGACCTCCGTCTCGGCCTCGCACAGCTGCGGGAACTCGGCGGCGACGTGCGCCACCGGGCAGTGGTGCTGGCACAGCTGCCCGCCGGAGGCGATCGCCGTCGCGCTGGCAGCGTAACCCTCCGCGGTCAGCGCGGCGGCCAGTGCCCCGGCCCTGGCCAGCGGGTCGTCACCGGCGCCGGCCAGCGCCGCGCGGCAGCGCGCCTCCAGCGCCGCCACCTGGTCGGCGGCGAATGCGGCCACCGCCTCCGGGCCGCCCTGGCGGGCGATCCAGCGCAGTGCCGCGGCGGCCACGTCGTCGTAGGCGTGGGTGCCCCGGCGTCGGCGGGCCGCGTCGGTGAGGGCGAACACCTTGGCCGGGCGGCCCCGGCCCCGGTGCCCGCGGATCCGCTGCTGGCGGGCGACCACGTCGCCGTCGGCGAGCATGGCGTCCAGGTGCCGGCGGATCGCGGCCGGGCTGAGGCCCAGCTCGGCGCCGATCTGCGCGGCGGTGGCCGGCCCGTGGTCCAGCAGCAGCTGGGCCACCCGGTCGCGGGTGCGCCCGTCCGCCGCCGGCGCGGCGGAGACCGGTACGTTTGCCGGGACGCCCGCGCCGGCGGCGACCGTCGGCGCCCGGACCGGGCTCTCGCCCGCCGCCGGGTACGCCCGACCGGCCCGGTCGCGCGGAGGAAGCGTCCCCACGTTTTTCACAACGCCAGTGTTACGTATTTCGGCGGGCCGGCGCAAACCGGACGTGTGGTGATCCATCCCACCGCTGCCCCGGCCGGGCTGATAGGTTCGGCTCCGGGCCGTCCGTCACACCCTTGGAGGAGCCATGGCCTCCCGGCTGAACCCCTACCTCAACTTCAACGGCAACGCGCGGGAGGCGATGGAGTTCTACGTCGGCGTGTTCGGCGGGGACCTGACCGTCAGCACACACGCCGAGCTCGGCAACACCGACCCGGCCGACGCCGACCGGGTCATGCACGCCCAGCTCGAGACCCCCGCCGGATACACCCTGATGGCCGCGGACATCCCCAGCAGCATGGAGTACCAGCCGATGGCCGGGTGCGCGGTGAGCATCAGCGGCGACGACGCGGACGCCCTGCGCGGGTACTGGGAGAAGCTGTCCAGCGGCGGGGTCGTCATCATGCCGTTGCAGAAGCAGGCGTGGGGTGACGAGTTCGGCATGTGCGTGGACCGGTTCGGCGTCTCCTGGATGGTCGACATCGGCGCGCCCCAGGCATGACACCCGGGCCCGCGCGTGGCGGCCACCTCACCTCCGGGCGCCAGTACGACAGTCCGTAGGATTAGCCCGTGGCCCTGAGCATGAACGCGGTGCGCGGCTGGCTGGGCGCCGACCGTACGGTCCGCGGCCTGGCCCTCGCGTCGCTGGTCGCCAACGTCGCGATCGTGGTGACCGGTGGGGCGGTCCGGCTCACCGGCTCCGGCCTCGGCTGCCCCACCGTGCCGGCCTGCTCCGACGACTCGCTGGTGCCCACCAGGGAGCTGGGCGTGCACGGGATCATCGAGTTCGGCAACCGGCAGGTGACCTTCGTGCTCGGCGCGGTCGCGGCGCTCGCCCTGCTCGCGGTGCTGCTGCAGCGCCCGCGGCGGCGGTCGCTGGTCGTGCTCGCCGTGCTGGTGCTCGGCGTGATCCCGGCCCAGGCGCTGGTCGGCTTCGCCACCGTGCTCACCGACCTCAACCCGTGGGTGGTCGGCTGCCACTTCCTGGTCTCCATGGCGGTGATCGCGGCGGCGTACACGTTCTGGCGGCGTACGGGTGAGCCGGACGGGCCGGTCCAGCCGTCCGTGCCGCGCCCGCTGCGCCAGCTCACCTGGCTGACCACGGCGGTCGCCGCGGCGGTGCTGGTGGCCGGCACCGTGGTCACCGGCGCCGGCCCGCACGCCGGGGACGCCGAGGCCAAGCGCAACGGGCTGGACCTGGAGTCGGTCTCCCAGCTGCACGTCGACCTGGTCTTCCTGCTGCTGGGGCTGTCGCTGGCGGCCTGGCTGGCGATGCGCGCCGTTCCTGCGTCGCGGGCGGCGGTGCGGTCGGCGCTGGTGCTGGTCGCGGTGGAGCTGGGCCAGGGCCTGATCGGCTTCGTGCAGTACTTCACCGACCTGCCGGTTCTCCTGGTTGGCGCGCACATGCTCGGCGCGTGCCTGGTCTGGCTGGCGGCGCTGGACCTGCTGCATCGCACCCGGGTCCGCACCCCGGCACCCGCCCCCGTCCCGGACGCGCTTTCCGTGGCGGAAAGTTCGCCGGTGGCGGCGGCCGCGCAGTGACCGGGCCGTCCGGCCGGGCCGCGCCCGCGTAGCTGCGCTGGGCGGGTGCGGGTCGCGAGGATGGCGCGCCTCGTCCGGGCGGCTGTCCGCATAGGACATCTCGCGGTAGCCGATCTGGGACGGTCTACTGTATACAGTGGGCACGAAGCAGCGCGCGGTGGAACTCCTTCTCGGCAGGGGCAACTG
>JADGHA010000136.1 GCA_019689695.1 Micromonosporaceae bacterium
GACTCGACCGTGCCGAGCAGCGCCCCGGCGTGCGCCCGCGCGGCCCGCGCCGCCGCCTGGGTCAGCGAGGAGAGGTGGTACGGCAGGCGGACCAGCTGCACCGCGTCGATGACCGCCGGGTGGGCGGCGAGGTAGCCCAGCCGGCCGCCGGCGAACCCGAACGCCTTGCTCATCGTCCGGGTCACCACCAGGCGCGGATGGTCCGGCAGCAGGGTCAGCGCGCTGGGTGTGCCCGGGCGGGCGAACTCGGCGTACGCCTCGTCCACCACCACCATCCCCGGCGCCACGTCGAGCACCGCCCGCACCACGTCCAGGCCCAGCGCGGTGCCGGTCGGGTTGTTGGGCGAGCAGAGGAAGACCACGTCCGGCCGGTGCCGCTGCACCTGCTCGGCCGCGTGCTCAGCACGGAGGGCGAAGTCGCCGGCCCGCTGGCCGTCCACCCACCGCGTGCCGGTGCCCAGGGCGAGCAGCGGATGCATCGAGTACGACGGGGTGAAGCCCAGTGCCGTGCGGCCGGGACCACCGAACACCTGCAGCAGCTGCTGCTGGATCTCGTTGGACCCGTTGGCCGCCCACACCTGTTCGGTGGTCAGGCCGTGGCCGAGGTACGCGGCCAGGTCGGCGCGCAGTGCGACCGCGTCCCGGTCCGGGTAGCGGTTCAGCGTGGCCAGCTCGGCGCCAATCGCCTTGGCCATCGCGTCCACCACGACTTCCGGCACCGGGTACGAGTTCTCGTTGGTGTTCAGCCGCACCGGCACCTGCAGCTGGGGCGCGCCGTACGGGCGCCGGCCCCGCAGCTCGTCCCGCAGCGGCAGGTCGTCCAGTGTCGTCACGCTGGGCCAATCTGGTCGGCGGAGCCGGCACGGAACCTCGCGGTGACCGCCTGCCCGTGCGCGGGCAGGTCCTCCACATTGGCCAGAGTCACCACGTGGCCGGCCACGTCGCGCAGCGCCGCCTCGTCGTACTCGACGATGTGGATGCCGCGCAGGAACGACTGCACGGACAGGCCGGACGAGTGCCGGGCGCAGCCGCCGGTGGGCAGCACGTGGTTGGAGCCGGCGCAGTAGTCGCCCAGCGAGACCGGCGCGTACGGCCCGACGAAGACCGCGCCGGCGTTGCGCACCCGCAGCGCCAGCTCCCGCGCGTTCCGGGTCTGGATCTCCAGGTGTTCGGCCGCGTACGCGTCGACCACCCGCAGCCCGGCCGCCAGGTCATCGACGAGCACCGCGCCCGACTGCTCGCCGGTCAGTGCCTTGGTGATCCGCTCGGCGTGCTTGGTCGCCGCGACCTGGCGTACCAGCTCCTGGTCCACCGCGTCGGCCAGCGCGACCGACGGGGTGACCAGGACGCTGGCCGCCATCGGGTCGTGTTCGGCCTGGCTGATCAGGTCGGCGGCGACGTGCACCGGGTCGGCGGTGTCGTCGGCGAGGATGGCGATCTCGGTCGGCCCGGCCTCGGCGTCGATGCCGACCACGCCGCGCAGCAGCCGCTTCGCCGCGGTCACCCAGATGTTGCCCGGCCCGGTGATCATGTCGACCGGTGGGCACTCCGCCACCCCGTACCCGAGCATGGCGATCGCCTGGGCACCGCCCACGGCGTACACCTCGTCGACGCCGAGCAGCGCACACGCCGCCAGCACCCGGGCGTCCGGCAGGCCCGTCTCCTTCTGCGGCGGACTGGCCACGGCGAGCGAGCCGACGCCGGCGACCTGCGCCGGCACCACGTTCATCACCACGGTCGACGGGTACATGGCCAGGCCACCGGGCACGTACAGCCCGACCCGGCCCACCGGCACCCACCGCTCGGTGACCGTGCCCCCGGGCACGACCTGTGTCGTGACGTCCGTACGGCGCTGGTCGGCGTGCACCCGCCGGGCGCGGGTGATGCATTCGGTGAGCGCGGCCCGCACGTCCTCGTCCAGGCCGTCGGCGGCCGCGGCGATCCGGTCCGGCGGCACCCGCAGCGCCTCCAGGCGTACCCCGTCGAACCGCTCCGTGGCCTCCCGTACCGCTGCCGAACCATGCTCCCGGACCGCCTCCACCACCGGACGGATCTGCTCCATTGCGGCCCCGACGTCCAGCCGCGCCCGAGGTAGCAGATCACGCGGATCACGGGCGTTGCCGCGCAGGTCGATCCGGGTCAGCACACCGGTGAGTCTATCCAGTTAGTCTCAGCCGATGACCGCGCGGCTGCCGCTGTTCCCACTGGGAACCGTGCTGTTTCCCGGGCTGGTGCTCCCCCTGCACGTCTTCGAGCCCCGCTACCGCGAGCTGGTCCGCCACCTGCTGGGCCTGCCTGCCGGGCACGCCCGCGAATTCGGCGTGGTGGCCATCCAGCGGGGCTGGGAGGTCAGTGCCGAGCCGGCGGCGGACCCGGCCGCGCCGGCGGCCAGTGCCGCGCTGACCCTGCACGAGGTGGGGTGCACGGCGGAGGTGCGCCAGGTGACCGAACTGCCGGACGGCCGGTACGACCTGGTGACGGTCGGGCGGCGGCGGTTCCGGGTGGCGCGGGTGGACCCGACGGCCGCGCCGTACCTGGTCGCCGACGTGGAGTGGCTGCCCGAGCCGCCCGGCCAGGAGGACGTGGCCGACCTGCTGGCGCCGCGGGTGCTCGCCGCCTTCCGGCAGTACCTCGGCCTGCTCGGTGCCGGCGGCGCGGGTGAGCAGGCGGCGGGCGAGCAGCTCCCGGAGGGCGCGACCGTGCTCTCCCACCTGGTGGCGGCGACCGCCGCCCTCACCGTGGCGGACCGGCAGCAGCTGCTCGCCGCGCCGGACACCGCCACCCGGCTGCGTATCGAACTGCGCCTGCTCGCCCGGGAGACGGCGCTGCTGCGTCAGGTGCGGGCGGTGCCGGTACCGCTGTCCGAGCTGGCCGTGCCGCCCAGCTCCAACTGATCGCGCCCGCCCGGGGGCGCGGGCGCCGGGCCCGGCCCGGCCGCCGACTGGCCCGGCCCGGCCGCCGACTGGTCCGGCCCGGCCGCCGACTGGCCCGGCGGCGCCGTCGCCTGGTCCAGCCCGGCCGGCCCTTGGTCCGGCCCGGGCGGCCCTTGGTCCGGCCCGGGCGGCCGCGGCTCCGCCGCGTCCCCGCCACCCAGCGAGGGGTAGCGGGACCATGCGGCCAGCATGGTGTATCCAACGGCGGCCGCGATGGCCGGCATCAGCAGGTCACCCTTCACCCGCGGGATGAACCCGAACCACCAGCCCAGCTCCTTGGCCCGCAGCTGCGGCGGGCGGTCCAGCTCGGTGCCGGCGGCGGCGTCCCGTACCCGGTGCCGGTACGCGGACAGGCCGATGCGGTGCCCGATCCACCAGGCCAGCACGCCGGCGCCGACCGCGCCGACGGTCAACGCGACGAGCGCGGCCGGGCCGCGGTGACGACGGAGCGCGAACCACACCACGACCGCGGCCAGCACGCCGAAGGCCGCGCCGAGCAGGATGAACCAGCCGTCCGCGGCGAAAAACTCCTCCGGCTGCTCCTCGGCCGGCACCACGCCGCCCGGCACCACCTGCACGCGCACCTTCGGCGCGAGCACCGCCCACAGCCACCCGAGCGGAGCGCCCAGCACGGCCACGGCCACCGCGACGGCGACCAACAGCGCCGCCGTTCTCGACCACCTCGGCGTACTCACTCGGCGATCCTGCCAGGAGGCGCTGAGGGATCAAAACGCGGGGACACCCCGCGCGAGCCGCCACGCGACACGGCTCGGGGCGGTCGCCTCGCGAAAGGCCGCGGCGAGGACACCGGCCACCATGCCGCCAAGGTCAACCCGCCGGGTCAGGGGAGCGGGCCGAGCACCTTGTTGCTGGTGTGCTGGTAGATCACCGAGCTGCGGAAGCCGACGATCTCGCGGCGTTGGCTGAACCGGTCCATCAGGAACGCGTGCAGGCGATCGATGTCCTGCACCGCCACGTGGACGAGGAAGTCGTCGCCGCCGGCCACCACGAACACCGACAGCACCTCGGGCAGCCCGGCCACGTACGCCTTGAAGTCCTCGATGACCGCCCGCGACAGCGGCCGCACCTGCACCGCGAGCAGCGCCTGCACCTTGCGGTTCAGCGCGGCCAGGTCCACCGAGGCGTGGTAGCCGGTGATGACCCCGCGCTGCCGCAGGGCGCGCACCCGCTCCAGACAGGTCGACGGCGCGATGCCGAGCTTCGCGGCCAGCTCGCGGTTGGTCTGCCTGGCGTCGGTCTGCAGCTCGCGGACGATGGCCGCGTCCAGCTTGTCCACGGTCCGATCATGCTAGAGCCCCTGGCCCGCCCGCACGGCCCCCCGCACCATCAGCTGCGCGACCGGTGGATGATCTAGCGGGCGGCTGTGACAAGGGCTTTGTGGACTGACGGCCGGAGGAGATACCACGGCTGCCCGACCCGATGGGTGTCGTCAGCGGTGCCTATGGCGAGAAGACACTCGGGCCGAGCAGCGCCTTGAGGTCGGCCATCAACGCGGTGGTCGGGGAGACCCGCCAGGCCGCCCGCAGCACGTGCCGGTTGACCCGCAGGTGCACCTCGGCCGGGCCGGGGTGGCTGGCCAGGACCTCGCGCAGCCGCTCCATCAGCGGCGGCGTGCAGCGCGCCGGTGGCAGCGCGAGCACCAGCGGCTTCTGCTCGTCCGAGGCGCTGACGTCCGGCAGCGACAGGTCCATCGCCATCAGCCGGGGCTGGTCGTCGCGGCGGTCCACCCGGCCCTTCACCACCACGATGGCGTCCTCGGCGATGTACTGCCCGACCAGCTCGTACGTGTTCGGGAAGAACAGCACCTCCACCGCGCCGCCCAGATCCTCCAATGTGGCCGATGCCCAGGCCCGGCCCTGCTTGGTGATCCGCCGTTGCACCCCGGACAGGATGCCGGCCAGGGTGACCACCTGCCCGTCGGCGACCGCCACGCCGGAACCCCCCGCACCCTCCTCGAAGAGCGCGGCGATGGACATGTCCGCGGCCTTGGCGAGCACGTGCTCCACACCGAGCAGCGGATGGTCGGAGACGTAGAGGCCGAGCATCTCCCGCTCGAACGCGAGCAGGTCGGCTTTGTCCCACTCGCCGTCTGGGATGGGCGGGGTCACCGCCACCGCCGTCGAGTCGTCACCGAACGCGTCGCCGAACAGGTCGTACTGCCCGACCGCCTCGTTGCGCTTGACCTCCAGGAACGCGTCGATCGCGTCGGCGTGCACGGCGAGCAGGCCCTTGCGGGTGTGGCCGAGCGAGTCGAACGCCCCCGCCTTGATCAGCGACTCGATGGTCTTCTTGTTGCACACCACCGCGTCGACCTTGCGCAGGAAGTCGTAGAAGTCGGTGTAGGCCCCCTTCTCCTGGCGGCACCGGACGATCGCCTCGACCACGTTGGTGCCCACATTGCGCACGGCGGACAGGCCGAACCGGATGTCCTCGCCGACCGCGGAGAACCGCCCGCCCGAGGCGTTCACGTCCGGCGGCAGCACCTTGATGCCCATCCGCCGGCACTCGGCCAGGTAGACCGCGGACTTGTCCTTGTCGTCGCCGACGCTGGTCAGCAGCGCGGCCATGTACTCCGCGGGGTAGTTGGCCTTGAGGTACGCCGTCCAGTAGGAGACCAGGCCGTAGCCGGCGGTGTGGGCCTTGTTGAAGGCGTAGTCGGAGAACGGGACCAGGATGTCCCAGAGCGTCTTGATCGCGTCCTCGGAGTACCCGTTGGCGCGCATGCCGGCGGCGAACGGCTCGAACTCCTTGTCCAGGATCTCCTTCTTCTTCTTTCCCATCGCCCGGCGCAGCAGGTCCGCCTTGCCCAGCGAGTACCCGGCGACCTTCTGCGCGATCGCCATCACCTGCTCCTGGTAGACGATCAGGCCGTAGGTCTCGTCGAGGATGTCGGCCAGCGGCTCGGCCAGCTCCGGGTGGATGGGCACCACCGGCTTGCGGTTGTTCTTGCGGTCGGCGTACTCGTTGTGCGCGTTGGCGCCCATCGGGCCCGGCCGATAGAGCGCCAGCACCGCGGAGATGTCCTCGAAGTTGTCCGGCACCATGGCGCGCAGCAGCGCGCGCATCGGCCCGCCGTCAAGCTGGAACACGCCCAGCGTGTCGCCGCGGGCGAGCAGCTCGTAGGTGGGCTTGTCATCCAGCGGCAGGTCCTCCAGGACCAGGTCCACCCCCCGGTTGGCCCGGATCGCCTCCAGACAGTCGTCGAGCACGGTGAGGTTGCGCAGGCCAAGGAAGTCCATCTTGAGCAGTCCGATGGACTCGCAGGCCCCCATGTCCCACTGGGTGATGATCGCGCCGTCCTGCTCCCGCTTCTGGATCGGCAGCACGTCCACCAGCGGCTCGCGGGAGAGGATCACCCCGGCCGCGTGCACGCCCCACTGCCGCTTGAGCCCCTCCAGGCCCTTGGCCGTGTCGACCACCTTCTGCACGTCCGGCTCGGCCGAGTACAGCTGGCGGAACTCGGCCGCCTCCGGGTAGCGCGGATGCGACGGGTCGAAGATTCCGCCGAGCGGGATGTCCTTGCCCATCACCGCGGGCGGCATCGCCTTGGTGATCCGGTCGCCGAGCGCGAACGGGTAGCCGAGCACCCGCGCCGCGTCCTTGATAGCCGCTTTGGCCTTGATCGTGCCGTACGTGATGATCTGGGCGACCCGCTCCTCGCCGTACTTCTCCGTGGCGTACCGGATCATGTCGCCGCGCCGGCGCTCGTCGAAGTCCATGTCGATGTCCGGCATGGACACCCGCTCGGGATTCAGGAAGCGCTCGAACAGCAGCTTGTGCCGCATCGGGTCGAGTTCGGTGATGCCCAGCGCCCAGGCGATGACCGCGCCGGCCGCCGACCCCCGGCCGGGGCCGACGCGGATGCCTTCGCGTTTGGCGAACGCGACAAGGTCCGCCACCACCAGGAAGTAGCCTGGGAAGCCCATCTGGCAGATCACGTCGAGCTCGTACTCGGCCTGCTTGCGGTACTCCTCCGGCACGCCACCGGGGAACCTGCTCTCCAGGCCGCGCCAGACCTCCTTGCGCAGCCAGGACTCCTCGGTCTCCCCCTCCGGCACCGGGAACACCGGCATCAGGTTGCGGCGCGCGAACAGCTCCGCGTAGTCGCCGATCCGCTCGGCCACCTCCAGCGTGTTGTCGCAGGCGCCGGGCAGCTCGGCGTCCCAGAGCTTGCGCATCTCCTCCGGCGACTTGAGGTAGAAGTCGCGGCCGTCCAGCTTGAAGCGCTTCGGGTCGGCCATCGTGGCGCCGGACTGCACACACAGCAGCACCTCGTGCGCGTCGGCGTCGGCGGCGTGCGTGTAGTGCAGGTCATTGGTGGCCAGCGGCTTGAGCCCCAGCCGCTTGCCCAGCCGCAGCAGGTCCTGCCGCACCCGGGTCTCGATGTCCAGGCCGTGGTCCATCAGCTCGAGGTAGAAGTTGTCCGGCCCGAAGATGTCGCGGAACTCGCCGGCCGCCGCGCAGGCCCGCTCGAAGTCACCGATCCGCAGCCAGGTCTGCACCTCGCCGGAGGGGCAGCCGGTGGTGGCGATCAGGCCCTTGGCGTACCGGTACAGCAGCTCGCGGTCGGCCCGCGGCTTGTAGAAGAAGCCCTCCAGGCTGGAGTACGACGCGAGGCGGAACAGGTTGCGCAGGCCGTCGGCGTCGGCGGCGAGCAGGGTCATGTGGGTGTAGGCCCCGCCGCCGGAGACGTCGTTCTCCCCGCCCTCCGCCCAGCGCACCCGGGTCCGCTCGAACCGGGACGTGCCAGGCGTCAGGTAGGCCTCCATCCCGATGATCGGCTTGATCCCGGCGGCCGTGGCCTGCTTGTAGAAGTCGTACGCGCCGAACAGGTTGCCGTGGTCGGTGATGGCCAGCGCGGACATGCCCAGCCGCTGGGTCTGCGCGAACAGCTCCTTCAGTCGTGCCGCTCCGTCCAGCATCGAGTACTCGGTGTGGACATGCAGGTGCACGAACGAGTCGGACACTGTCACCTCTCCCCTAGTGGCGTGCAGCCGAGCCTAGTCCGAAGGTCCGACATCCTCCCGCGTGACACGGCACGGCCGTCGAAGATCACCCGCCCACGTCCGAAGTGGACGGTCAGCGGGCGAACGGCTCCAGCATCAGCGCGGCCGCCGACAGCCAGGCCTTCTTCGTCGCCGGCTGCAGCAGCTCGTACTCGATGGACGAGCCGGCCTCCAGGGTCGGGTCGTACGGCACGACGGCGACCGCCCTGGTCCGGGCGCCGAAGTGGCTGGCCAGGTCGTCCAGCAGCGGGGACGGGTTGGGGGTGGGGCAGGACAGCAGGGTGACCGCGTTCGCCACCAGGTGCCCGAGCCCGATCTCCTCCAGCAGGTCCAGCATCCAGTCCGCGCTGAACGCCGCGTCCTCGCGCGGCACGGTGGTCAGCACCAGCTGGTCGGCGACCTGCAGCACGGTCTGCCAGTTCGGGCTCTCCACGTTGTTGCCGGTGTCGACGCAGATCACCTCGTGGGTGCGGCGCAGCAGCTCCAGCACCCGGCGCACGGTGAACTGGTCCAGCCGCTGGGCGAAGCGCGGATTCTCCTCGCCGGCCAGCACGTCGTACGAGCCGTCGGAGGCGTGCCGCAGGTACTGGTCGAGCTGCTCGGCCAGGTACGGGCCGTGGTAGGACTCCACCTCGGCGAGGTCGGCGACCAGGTGGCGGATGGTCCGGGCGTGCCGGGCGCTGCCCGCGCGCAGGCCGAGCGTGCCGCGCAGTTCGTTGTCGTCCCAGGCGAGCACCCCGCGGCCGCGCACGCTGCCCACCGTCGCCGCGGCGAGCACGGTCGCGGTGGTCTTGTGCACGCCGCCCTTCGGGTTGGCGAACGCCAGCACCCGCGGCTGGCCGATGTCCCGCCGCAGCACCTCCACGTCGCGGTCCACCTCGGCACCGTTGTGCGGCTGCCGCCACTCGATCGCCGGCGGGTACGGCGGCTGGGGATAGGGCGACTGCGGCGGGTAGCCCGCACCGCGGCCGTACGCGGCCCGCTCGTAGTCCGCCGGACCGTAGCCGTTGGGCCCCGGACCGGCCGGTGGGTAGTCAGGGGGGCCGTAGTCGGGTGGTCCGGGGTACCGCTGGTCGTAGTCCTGCCTGCCGTAACCCGGCCGGCCGTACTCCGGCGGCGCGAGCTCGGGTCGCTCGTAGTCCGGAGGCGGCAGGTAACTGGACGGGGAGTAGGTGGCCGGCGAGCGGGGAGTGATGATCTGCGTGCCGCTCACCGGCGCCTGTTCACCGGTGCGGCCGAGGAGGGCGCGGTCCAGCAGTGCACGCCATCGCGGCGCAGGCTCGGACGGCCGATCCCACCCGGTCTCGGCTCGCTCCACGCTCGACCCTCCCAGCACCACTCGTCCCGCCATGACAGGCTACGAAGGAATCCCGGTCAGGACCACACCACAATCGCAATCGCCAGGCTACGGTGTCTGGTACCCCGCCCTCAGCAGAGCACGATACCGGGGCGTACGAACGAGCCCGTCACGCGGTTCAACCCGCGGCGGCGCAATCCGGTGTGATTGCTCACCCTGACCAGGGCGGCGAACCGGCGGGCGGGCCAGCAGAGGGC
>JADGHA010000137.1 GCA_019689695.1 Micromonosporaceae bacterium
GTCCTGGGGTTTCGCAACCGCACCGCCCGACACGTGGCCCCCCTTGCCCCCGCCGCCCCTGTCCGGAACTCATTCCGCGTTGAAATCAGCGCACGTGATCCCAAGATAGTGGAATCGTTCCGGGAAAGTTAACCCTGAAGCGTCGAGTGTGACACGCGAAACGGCGGCTGTGGGGGTGGCGCGCGCCGAGGCGTGCCGGGAGGATGGGCCGGTGGATTGGGGCGGTTTGCTCGTCGGCCAGCTGACGTTCTACTGGGACGTGCACCTGTGGCCGCGGCTGCAGGGGCTCACGGACGAGGAGTACCTCTGGGAGCCGGTCGCCGGCTGCTGGAGCCTGCGCCGCGGCGCGGACGGCCGGTGGGCGCTCGACGGTGCGCAGCCGGAGCCGGAACCGGCGCCCGTCACCACAATCGCCTGGCGGATGATGCACGTCGCGGTCGGTTGCTTCACGGTCCGCTCGGCCACATTCTGCCCCGAGCCGGGTGACGTGGCGGCGGGCATGTGGGATCGGCGCCACATCCCGGCCGACCTGCCCGGGACGGCGGCCGGCGGGTTGGCCTTCCTCGAACAGTCGTACCGCCGATGGCGCGACAACATCGCGGCACTCGACCGGTCGGGCCTGGTCCGGCCGCTCGGCCGCAAGGGCGGGCCGTACGCCAGGGACCCGATGGCGGCGCTCATCGTGCACATCAACCGCGAGGTCATGCACCACGGTGGTGAGATCTGCCTGCTGCGCGACCTCTACCGGGCTCAGCGGGGCTCGGCTACGCCGCCGGCCGCGATCGCCTCGGAGACGCTCGGGTAGGTGTGCAACACCTCGACCAGGCCGCTGACCTCCAGGATCCGCTGGACCGCGCGCTGCGGGGCGGCCAGGCGCACCTCGCCACCGGCGGTCTCGCAGCGGTTGCGCGCCCGGACGAAAACGGACAGACCAGTCGAGTCGCAGAACGACACGTCCGCCAGGTCGAAGACCAGGTTGGTGCGCCCGGCGTCGACCAGCTGGCTGACCTCCTGCTGCAGCTGCGGGGCCGTCGCCATGTCGAGCTCACCGGCGACCGTGACCACAGCCACATCGCCCTGCTGCTCGGTGCTCACCGTCAACGACATCGGCCACCTCCCGTACCTGCTCGCACGCTACCGCACGAAGCTCGCCCGTGCTCTTGTCCGCGCCACCCCGGTCACCGATGACCGCGGAGCGTGACATCCGCTCGTTACCCGGCCAGGCGCCGGGCAGTACGTTTTCCGGGTGGACCTGGTCGGGCTCGACGACATCCAAGCGGCGGCGGAGAACATCCGGGGCGTGGCGGTGCGCACCCCCTTGCTGCCGTGGCTGGACGGTGACCGCACCCTGGGGCGGCGCTCTCCGGGCGTACTCCTGAAGCCGGAGAACCTGCAGCCGACCGGCGCGTTCAAGGTGCGCGGGGCGCGGCACGCGGTGGCCTGCCTGCCGGAGGCGCGCCGGGCGGCCGGCGTCGTCACGCACTCGTCGGGCAACCACGGCCAGGCCCTGGCGTACGCGGCCCGCGCCTTCGGGGTGCCCTGCGTGGTGGTGATGCCGGACGTGGCGCCGCCGGTGAAGGTCGCCGCGACCAGGGCACTCGGCGCCGAGGTGGTGCTGGTCCCGCCGGCCGAACGGCTGGCCCGCATGCAGCAGCTGGTCGCGTCCCGCGGCCTCAGCCCGATACCGCCGTACGACCACCGGGATGTGATCGCCGGCCAGGGCACCGTCGGCCTGGAGATCGTCCAGGATCTGTCCGACGTGGACGTGGTGCTGGTGCCGGTCGGCGGCGGCGGGCTCGCCGCCGGGGTGGCGACCGCGGTCAAGGCGCTGCGCCCGTCGGCCGCGGTGGTGGGGGTGGAGCCGGAGCTGGCCGCGGACGCGCGGGACAGCCTCGCCGCGGGGACCGTGGTGACGTGGCCGGTGGAGCGGGCGTACCAGACCATCGCCGACGCCCTGCGCACCCCCTTGTCGGAGCTGACCTTGGCGCACCTGAGCGCCCGGCTCGACGACATCCTCACCGTCTCCGACGACGAGATCCGCGACGCGGTCGGGCGCCTGGCCCGCTCCGCCCGGCTGGTGGCCGAGCCGGGCGGAGCGGCGGCGGTCGCCGCGTACCTGCATCACCGCGCGTCGCTGCCGGCCGGGCGTACCGTGGCCGTGGTCAGCGGCGGCAACATCGACCCGCAGCTGCTCCGCTCGTTGCTCTAGTCGCCGATGCCGAGGCGGTCGAGGATCCAGGCGGTGACGAACGCCTCCTCCCGCCAGGCGTCGTAGCGGCCGCTCGGCCCGCCGTGCCCCGCCTCCAGTTCGGTCTTCAGCAGGTACGCCCCCTGCGGCGCGACCGCCCGCAGCCGGGCGATCCACTTCGCCGGCTCGTGGTAGAGCACCCGGGTGTCGTTGAGGCTGGTGACCGCGAGGATCGGGGGGTAGTCCACTGCGGACACGTTCTCGTACGGCGAGTACGACTTCATGTAGGCGTACACCTCGGCCGACTCCAGCGGGTTGCCCCACTCCTCCCACTCGGTGACGGTCAACGGCAGCGACGGGTCGAGGATGGTGTTCAGCGGGTCGACGAACGGCACCTGGGCCACGATCCCGGCGAAGGCCTCCGGGGCGAGGTTGGCCACCGCGCCCATCAGCAGCCCGCCGGCCGAGCCGCCCCGGGCGACCAGCCGGTCCGGCGCGGTCCAGCCCGCCTTCACCAGGTGCCGGGCGCACGCCACGAAGTCGGTGAAGGTGTTCTTCTTGGCCAGCAGCTTGCCCTCGGTGTACCAGCGCCGCCCCAGCTCCCCGCCGCCACGCACGTGCGCGATAGCGAAGGTCACCCCACGCTCCAGCAAGGACAGTCGGGGGATCGAGAACCACGGGTCCAGGCTGGTTTCGTACGAGCCGTAGCCGTAGAGCAGGCACGGCACCGAACCGTCGCGCGGGGCGCCGGCGCGGCAGACGATCGAGATCGGCACCCGGGTGCCGTCGTCGGCCACCGCCCACTCCCGGTGCTGTTCGTACCGGGCCGGGTCGTAGCCGCCCAGGACCGGCTTCTGCTTGCGCAGCACCAGCTGTCGGGTGCTCAGGTCGTAGTCGTAGATCGAGTCCGGCGTGACCAGTGACGCGTAGTGCAGGCGGATCGAGCCGGTGTCGTACTCCGGGTTGGCGTCCAGGCCCACGCTGTAGATGGGCTCTGGGAAGGAGATGTCGTACGGCGCGCCACCGTCGACGGGCAGCACCCGCAGCGCGGTCAGCCCGTCCCGGCGCAGCGAGACCACCAGGTGCGAGGCGAACGCGTCCACCGACTCCAGGCGGGTCCCGGGCGTGTGCTCGATGAGGGTGGTCCATGGCCCGGGGTCGTCGGCCGGGGTGTACGCGAGCGCGAAGTCCTCCGCGCCGTCGTTGTGCAGGATCAGCAGCCGGTCACCCTGGTGCTCGACCGAGTACTCCACGCCCTGCCGCCGCGGCGCGACCACCCGCGGCGCGGCGGCGGGCGCGTCGGCCGGGATCAGCCGCACCTCGCTGGTGACCTTGCTGTGCAGGTCGATCAGGATGAACCGCTCCGAGCGGCTGAGCGACACACTCACCCAGAACCGCTCGTCGGCCTCTTCGTGCACCACGACGTCCTCGGTGGCCGGGGTGCCCACGGTGTGCCGCCAGACCCGGTACGGCCGCCAGGCGTCGTCCACGGTCAGGTAGAACAGCGTCGACCCGTCCGCCGACCATGCCGTGCCGTAGAAGGTTCCCGGCACCTGGTCGGGCAGCACCTCGCCGGTGTCCAGGTCCTTGATCTGCAGGGTGAACCGCTCGTCGCCGGTGAAGTCGGTGGAGTACGCCAGCCGCCGGCCGTCCGGGCTGACGTCGAAGGTGCCCAGCGCGAAAAAGTCATGCCCCTCGGCCAGCTCGTTGCCGTCCAGCAGCACCTGCTCGCCGGGCAGCGGCGTGCCCTCCGCTGTGGACGGTGGATCGACCTCACCGGGCCGCACCTCCCGGCGGCAGTGGATGGCGTACTGCTGGCCCTCCACCGTGCGCGTGTAGTACCAGTACCTGCCCTTCCGGCTGGGGACGGACAGGTCGGTCTCCTTGGTCCGCTTCTTGATCTCGCCGAATACCTGCTCGCGCAGTGCCGCCAGGTGTGCGGTGGCCGCCTCGGTGTGCGCGTTCTCGGCCTTGAGGTAGGCGATGGTGTCTGGGTCGTCCTTGTTGGCCAGCCACGCGTACTCGTCGACCACGGTGTCCCCGTGGTGCGTGCGCTCGGTCGGGATCCGCTTCGCGGTAGGCGCTGTCACGGTGGTCACGTTATCGGACGCCGCGGGGCGGGAATCCCCGGTATCGTGCGCGAAGTCATCGATGTTATTCGCTGCGTAACATTGCCGGGGGTGCTCGAACATATGTACGTTAGCTCTTCGTGCGAGATCTGCAAAGATAGCCCCTTGCAGTTGATCCATTGCAGAGCGTACGGAAGGGTTAGTCGCCGGATGTCCGTATCGCGAGGAGACTGATGGTCCCGAGTCGCACACCCGCGAACGACACCGTACTGCCCGAGCTGATCGCCATCTGCGGCCCTGGCTTCGCCCGCCCGGCCGGACCCGGTGACACCGTGGCCGACGTTCCGGCCCGCTGGGTGGCCGCGCCGGGCAGCGTGTCTGCAGTCACCGAGACCATGCGGCTGGCCGCCCGGCACCGGCTGGCCGTGGTGCCCCGCGGCGCCGGCTCCAAGCTGGACTGGGGCAGCCCGCCGACCCGGGTGGACCTGGTCCTGGACACCGGCCGGCTGGCCGGTATCCGGCACCACTCGACGGACGGCCTGGTCGCCGAGGCCGGCGCGGGCACGCCGCTGCGCGCGGCCCAGTCGGTGCTGGCCAGGGCTGGCCAGCGTCTGGCGCTCGACCCGGCCTCGGTGGACGCGACCGTCGGTGGCGTGATCGCGGCCGACGAGGCCGGCCCGCTGCGGCACCGCTACGGCGCACCGCGCGAGCAGCTGGTCGGGGTCAGCTACGTGGGCGCGGACGGGACGCTGACCAGCACCACGGGCCGCGTCGCCCGCACCTCGACCGGGCAGGACGTGGCGCGCCTGCTGTTCGGCTCGAACGGCGCGCTCGGGGTGCTGGTCTCCGCCACGTTCCGGGTCCATCCGGTGCCGGCCGCCCGCTGCTGGGTGTCCCGCTCGGTGTGGACCCCGCTCGAGGTGCACGATCTGGTCGGCGAGGCGCTCGCCGGGCAGCTGGCGCCAGCCGCGGTCGAGGTGGACCTGCCGGGCAGCAGCGGCACCCTCAGCATCCTGCTGGAGGGTCGCCCGGCGCGCGTCGACGCCCGCGCCCAGCAGGCCGCGGCGGTGCTGCGCGGCGACGCCTGGATCTCCGCCGCCCCACCGCCGTGGTGGGGGCGGTACCCGTTCGCCCCCGGCGAGGTGGCGCTCAAGCTCGCCGTCCCGATCTCGGACCTGCACGCCGTGGTGTACGCGCTACGGGACGCGGCCGGCACGACGGTTCCGGTCCGCGGCAGCGCCGGCGTCGGTGTGGTGTACGCGGCGCTGCCGGGCCACACGCCGCCGGAACGGCTCGCGGCGGTGCTCGAAGCGGTCCGGGGCGTGCTGATGGCCCGGGGCGGCTCCTGCGTGGTGCTGTCCGCGCCGCCGGCGCTGCGGGCGGCGGTCGATGTCTGGGGCGACGTGGGTGGGCTCGCCCTGCTCCGCCAGCTCAAGCGGCGCTTCGATCCGGAGGGCCGGCTCGCTCCCGGCCGCTTCATCGGCGGCCTCTGAGTTGTCACGCTGATGGTCAAGCGCCGGCTTGACCATCATGCCTGGGTCAAAGCGGCGGCTTGACCGTCAGCCCCTGGTCAAGCGCCGGCTTGACCAAGGGTCACAGCTCGTTGCGCAGGACCAGGATGGCGATGTCGTCGCGGGGGGCCTCGGCCGAGAAGCCGAGCGTCACGCTGCGCAAACGCGCGGCGACGACCTCCGCCGAGTAGCCGGCCAGCGGCGCGGCCGCGTCGCGCAGCCGGGCACTGCCGAACAGCTCCCGCCCCCGCCGCCGCTCGGTAACCCCGTCGGTGTAGAAGACCAGCGCGTCACCTGGGGCCAGCGGTACCTCGGTCATCGGCGAGGTGATCGTCTGGAGCAGTCCCAGCGCCGTGCCGCTGGTCCCGACGAAGCTGGCCCGGCCGTCACTGCGAACCAGCACCGGCTGGTCGTGCCCGGCCAGGTGCAGGCTCACCGTGAGCCGGTCGCGGCCGTGGCGGGCCACCGCGGCGAGCGCCAGCGTGCAGTACCGGCCGCCGCCGCGCTCGACCAGCGTCTCGTTGAGCCGGACCAGCGCCTCGTCCAGCGGCCGGCCGTCCCGGACCAGGACGCGGATGACGTCCCGGACCAGGCCGGTGATGGTCGCCGCCTGCACCCCCTTGCCGGACACGTCGCCGACCACCACCAGCCAGCGGCCGTCCGGCAGCGGCAGCACGTCGTAGAAGTCGCCGCCCACCTCGGCCTCATCGCCGGTCGGCACGTACTCCGCAGCGAAGCCGATCCCGCTGACCAGCGGCAGGACCGGTGGCAGCAGGGACTGCTGGAGGGTGTGCGCGACGCGCCGTCGCTCGGCGTGGATGCGCGCGTTGTCCACCGCCAGCGCGGACCGGCGCGCCACGTCTTCGAGTACCGCGATCTCGTCCGGGTCGTGGCGGTGTCCGACGTGCCGCCCCACGGCGAGCGTGCCCAGCCGCTGGCCCCGGGCGACCAGCGGCACTGCGAAGCCCTCCGCCGGCGGCCCGAGCGGAGTGTGCGAGCCGGTGCGCAGCGCCTCCCGCAGCGCCGCCAGCACCGACTCCGGACCGTCCACATCGAGCAGTGCGCGCAGCTTCGGCAGCTCCTCCTCGTCGGCGTGGGCGGTCGCCGCGAGCCGCGGCTCGCCCCACTCGTTCGTGGTGTGCACCGCGCACCACTGCCCGAGCCGGGGCACCACGAGCTGCGGGATGAGGGCCAGGGTCAACTCCACGTCCAGCGAGTGCGCCAGCAGCTCGCTCGCCTCGGCGAGGAACGTCAGCCAGGTCTGCCGGCGCAGGTCGGCCCGGCGCAGCCGGTCGTTTTCCAGGGTCAGTGCGAGCCGCTCGGCGACCACCGTGGCCAGCGGACCGACGTACGCCGACGCCGGCGCGTCCAGCTCCAGCTCGCCGGAGCTGGGCCGGCTGACCGCCAGCGGCACCCGGATGGTGTCGCCGCCGGGGCGGGGCGGCCGGCCGTGCCGGGCCACCACCCGCGGCCCGGCGCCGTCGCCCCAGTCGAAGCGGACCAGCGCGCCGGACGCGCCGACCAGCTCCGCGAGCCGGGACAGCAGCTCGGTGGCGAAGTCCCCGATCGCGTCGTCGGCGTGCGGGTCCAGGTCGATCCGCAGCAGGTCAGCCATCGCCTCGGCGCTCGGGACCGCCGACCGGTGCACGGCCGGGCCGGTGGCCGGGTGGGCGTCCGGCCCGGCGCCGGGCCGATCCAACCGGAACCACACCCCCTTGCCCTCGGTGTGGTGAGTCGTGCCCCAGCTGCTGGCGAAGTGGTCGACCAGCAGCAGCCCGCGGCCGCGCTCGGCGAGCACGGAGGTGCCGGCCGGGCCGTCGCCATCCGGCGTGGAGGGCTGGCCGAGGGCACCGGGGGCGAAGTCCATGACTGTGACGCATAGTCCGGTTTCGTCCGCCACGGCTTCGATGTCCAGTTCGGTGCCGGCATGGATCACCGCGTTGGTGGTCAGCTCGGTGGTCAGCAGCAGCGCCTCGTCGGTCAACTCGTCCAGCCGCGCTTCGGCGAGCAGCGCCCGCACCAGCCCGCGGGCCGCGGCCGGGGTACGCCGATCCGCGGGCAGCCGTACCCGGCGTACCGCCCTCTGCTTGCCCCCCACCGACGGTGACCCGGTGCCGGAGGTTTCCCCGATCGCATCACCGCCTCGGCCGATATGCACGCAAGCAGTGTCCACCGCGGATGCCTGGGCCTCAAACCAATCCGTACGAAATAGGGCCCCTAGGGCCCTAGGGGCTGCTAACCAGGGGCTTGGATGTCGCGTCTGATCTTCCAGAGGCGCAATGATGGGGTGGACCGCAGGCCCGGAGGGATCATGACGACGGCACGAGACCTGCCCGCTCCACCGGCGGGCTCCGACGAGACGGCGTTCCTCGCCGATCTCGCGGATGCGCTGCGCCGGGTGGGCAAGGGCGACTTCAAGGTACGGCTGCCGCGGCGCACCGGCCTGGCCGGTGAGGTGGTGGACGCCTTCAACGATGTGGTCGCCCTGCAGGAGCGGTGCAACGAGGACATCCGGCGGATCAGCCGGGTGGTCGGCCGAGACGGCCGGCTCACCGAGCGGCTGGACACCGAGCGGTACGAGGGCTCCTGGGCGACCGGCGTGGAGGCGGTGAACTCGCTCATCGACGACCTGGGCCGGCCCACCGCCGAGATCGCCCGGGTACTGGTGGCGGTCGCCGAGGGGGACCTGTCCCAGCACATGCCGGCCGAGATCGACGGCCGGCCGCTGCGCGGCGAGTTCCTGCGTATCGGGCGCACCGTGAACACGATGGTGGACCAGCTGTCGTCCTTCTCGGCCGAGGTGACCCGGGTGGCCCGGGAGGTGGGTACCGAGGGCAAGCTGGGGGGCCAGGCCGACGTGCGCGGCGTCGCCGGCACCTGGCGCGACCTGACCGACTCGGTGAACACCATGGCCTCCAACCTGACCAACCAGGTCCGGTCCATCTCCCAGGTCACCACGGCCATCGCGCACGGCGACCTGTCCCAGAAGATCAAGGTGTCGGCCAAGGGCGAGGTGGCCGAGCTGGCCGACACGATCAACTCGCTCACCGACACACTGCGCACCTTCGCCGAGCAGGTGACCCGGGTGGCGCGTGAGGTGGGTACCGAGGGCAAGCTGGGCGGCCAGGCCGAGGTGCCCGGGGTGGCCGGCACCTGGAAGGACCTGACCGACAGCGTCAACTCGATGGCGTCGAACCTGACCGCCCAGGTGCGCAACTTCGCCCAGGTCTCCACCGCGGTGGCCCGCGGCGACCTGAGCCAGAAGATCACCGTGGCTGCGCAGGGCGAGATCCTTGAGCTGAAGAACACGGTGAACACGATGGTGGATCAGCTGTCGTCGTTCGCCGATGAGGTGACCCGGGTGGCCCGGGAGGTGGGTACCGAGGGCAAGCTGGGTGGTCAGGCGCAGGTCGCCGGCGTCAGCGGCACCTGGCGGGCGCTCACCGAGAGCGTCAACCGGCTGGCCGGCAACCTGACCGCGCAGGTCCGATCCATCTCTCAGGTGACCACCGCGGTGGCCCGCGGTGACCTGAGCCAGAAGATCACCGTGGACGCGCAGGGTGAGATTCTTGAGCTGAAGAACACGGTGAACACGATGGTGGATCAGCTGTCGTCGTTCGCCGATGAGGTGACCCGGGTGGCCCGGGAGGTGGGCACCGAGGGCAAGTTGGGTGGTCAGGCGCAGGTGCGCGGGGTGGCCGGCACGTGGCGGGACCTGACCGACAA
>JADGHA010000138.1 GCA_019689695.1 Micromonosporaceae bacterium
CCCGGGCGGCCAGCGGCGTCGAGCCGCAACTGTTCGGCATCGGGCCGGTCGAGGCGGCCCGCACCGCGTTGGCCCGCGCGGGGATCGGCTGGGGCGAGCTGAACGCGGTCGAGCTGAACGAGGCGTTCGCCGCGCAGTCGCTGGCCTGCCTCGCCGAATGGCCCGACCTGGACCCGCAGATTGTCAACCCGAACGGCGGGGCGATCGCCATCGGCCACCCGCTCGGCTGCTCGGGCGCGCGCATCCTCGGCTCGCTCGCCTGGCAGCTGCACCGGCGCGGTGGCGGATGGGGGCTGGCCGCGATCTGCATCGGTGTGGGCCAGGGCCTCGCCGTCGTCTTGGAAGGGGTGTGATCGTGCTGAAGCTACCGTCCTATGAAGAACCTCCGAAGGGTACCCATCCACCGCTGAGCTTCCCCGACTACGCGTCCACCCGCCTGCGGGCGCCCAGCCAGCCACTGGTGGTCCTGCCGCACCGGCTGACCGAAGTGACCGGGCCGCTGTTCGGCGATGAGCGGATCCGCCCCGGCGACAACGACCTGACCCGGCAGCACGATGGCGAGCCACTCGGCCAGCGCATCATCGTCCACGGCCGGGTGCTCGACTCCGACGGCCGCCCGGTGCCGAACACCCTGGTGGAGGTGTGGCAGCCCAACGCCGCCGGCCGCTACCGGCACGTCAACGACAACTGGCCCGCGCCGATCGACCCCAACTTCACCGGCGGGGGCCGGGTGCTCACCGACGCCAACGGGCACTACCAGTTCACCACCATCAAGCCCGGCGCGTACCCGTGGCGCAACCACCCCAACGCCTGGCGGCCCTCGCACATCCACTTCTCGCTGTTCGGCCGCGCCTTCACCCAGCGGCTGATCACCCAGATGTACTTCCCCGGCGACCCGCTGTTCTTCCAGGACCCGGTGTTCAACTCCATCCCCGACCCCAAGGCCCGGGAACGCCTCATCTCGGTCTACGACCACGAGGTCACCACACCGGAATGGGCGCTCGGCTTCCGGTTCGACATCGTGCTGCGCGGCCCGGCCGCCACACCGTTCGAGGAGCCCCGGCCATGACCGCCACAACCCCGGGCCCGGCCGGCTCGGCCCGCCTGGGCCTCACCCCGTCGCAGACCGTGGGCCCGTTCCTGCACATCGGCCTGCCCTGGCCCGACGGCCCGTACGTCGTACCGGAAGGGACGCCGGGCGCGATCCGGATCACCGGCCAGGTCATCGACGGCGCGGGCGAGCCGGTGCCGGACGCCATCGTGGAGACCTGGCAGGCAGACCCGGACGGCCGGTTCGCACACCCGGACGACCCGCGCGGCGCGCAGCCGCCGGCGCTCGACGGGTTCCGCGGCTTCGGACGCTGCCCGACCGACGCGCAGGGCAGGTACGAGATCCTCACCGTCAAGCCCGGCCCGCTGCCGGCACCCGAGGGCGGCATGGAGGCGCCGCACCTGAACGTGTCGGTCTTCTCGCGAGGGCTGCTCGACCGGCTCGTCACCCGGATCTACTTTCCCGACGAGGCCGAGGCGAACGCCGCCGACCCGGTGCTCAACGCCGTGCCGGAGTCCCGCCGCGGCACCCTCGTCGCCACCCCGGACGGCGCCGGGCTGCGCTTCGACATCCGCATGCAAGGCGAGAATGAGACCGTCTTCTTCGCCGTCTGACCTGTTCGGACCCATGTTCGGCGACCAGCGGGTCGACCGGGAGCTGGACGGCTCCGCGTGGCTGGCCGCGATGCTCGACGTCGAGCGCGCACTGGCCCGGGCGCAGGCCCGCGCCGGCCTGGTCCCGCCGGAGGCCGCCGACGCGGTCGCCGCGGCGTGCCGCCCGCAGCTGTACGACGCCGCCGCGCTCGGCCGGCAGGCCCGGGACGCCGCCAACCCGGTGGTCCCGCTGGTGAAGGCGCTCACCGCACAGGTGCCCCGGCACGCCGCCGCATACGTCCACTTCGGAGCGACCAGCCAGGACGTGCTGGACACGGCCGCCATGCTGGTCACCCGGCGGGCACTCGAGCCGGTGCAGCAGGAGCTGGCCGCGGCCGCGGACGCCTGCGCGGCGCTGGCCGAGGCACACCGCGACACGATCCTGGCCGCGCGGACCCTGCTGCAGCACGCGCTGCCCACCACGTTCGGGCTCAAGTGCGCCGGCTGGCTGGTCGCCCTGGACGAGGCCCGCGCCGGGCTGGCAGCCGTGCCGCTCGCCGTGCAGCTCGGCGGCGCGGCCGGCACCCTGGCCGCCTTCGGCCCATCCGGCCCGACCGTGGTGCGCCTGCTCGCGCAGGAGCTGGACCTGCCCGAGCCGACCCTGCCCTGGCACACCGACCGGGTCCGCATCGGACAGCTCGCCGGCGCGCTCGGCGTCGCCGCGGGCGTCCTGGGCAAGGTCGCGCTCGACGTCGTACTGCTGGCGCAGACCGAGGTCGCCGAGGTGGCCGAGCCCGCCGACGGCGGTCGCGGGGGCTCGTCGGCGATGCCGCACAAGCGCAACCCGGTCGGCGCCGTCCGGGTGCTCGCCGGCACCCGCCGGGTCCCCGCACTCGTGGCGACGCTGCTCGCCGCCATGGCGCAGGAGCACGAGCGGGCCGCCGGCGCCTGGCAGGCCGAGTGGGAGACGCTCACCGAGGCGCTGCGCCTGGTCGGCGGCGCCGCCGCCACCACCCGCGAGCTTCTGTCCGGACTGCAGGTGGATGCCGGGCGGATGCGCCGCAACCTCGCCGCCAGCGGCGACGCCCTGATGTCCGAAAGCGTCGCGGCCCGGCTCGCGCCGGACCTCGGCCGCGCCGAGGCCCAGGAGCTGGTCCGGGCGGCGCTGGCCGAGGGACGGCCGCTGCGGAGCCTGCTCGAGGCCCACACCACGCTCAACGCCGAGCAGATGGCCGCCGCGCTGGACCCGGCCGCGTACCTGGGAGCCGCCGCCGAGCTGGTCGACCGTGCGCTGTCCGCCCACCGGAGCCGGCGATGACCCCACACCACGTGCTCAGCGGCCCACCCGATGCCCCGGTCCTCGTGCTCGGCCACTCCCTCGGCACCGATCTGTCCATGTGGGACGGTGTGGCGGCGGCGCTCGGCGGACGCCTGCGCCTGCTCCGCTTCGACCACCGTGGGCACGGCAGCTCCCCGGTAACCCCCGGCCCGTACACGATCGAAGACCTCGGCCGCGACCTGCTCGCCTTGCTCGACAACCTGGGGCTGGACCGGGTCGACTACTGCGGGCTCTCCCTCGGCGGCATGGTGGGCATGTGGCTGGCCGCGCACGCCCCCGATCGGGTGGACCGGCTCGCGCTGTGCTGCACCTCCGCCTGGCTGCCACCGGCCGACGGGTGGCTGGACCGGGCGGCGCGGGTCCGGGCCGGCGGGATGAAGGCCGTGGCCGACCTGGCGCTCGGCCGGTGGTTCAGCCCGGACTGGGTGGCCAGCCACCCGGCCGAGGTCGAGCGGGCCCGGCAGATGCTGCTGCGCGTCCCGGCCGAGGGGTACGCCGGCTGCTGCGAGGCGATCGCCAGCATGGACCTGCGCGCCGAGCTACCGTCGATCGCCGCCGCCACGCTCGTCGTGGCCGGCGGCGACGACATGGCCACCCCGCCCTCGCACGGCGAGGCGATCGCCGCCGCCATACCGCGGGCCCGCCTGGTCGTACTCCCCGGGCGCGCGCACCTGGCCGCCGTGGAGGACCCCGACGCCGTGGCCGGGCTGCTACTCCGCCACTTCGAGGAGGCGCGATGACCGACCAGTACTCGCGGGGCATGGCCGTCCGGCGCGAGGTGCTCGGCGACGCGCACGTGGACGCCGCCCAGGCCCGCACGGACGAGTTCACCGCCGACTTCCAGGACTTCATCACCCGGTACGCCTGGGGCGAGGTCTGGACCCGGCCGGGCCTCGACCGGCGCACCCGCAGCTGCATCACGCTGGCTCTGCTGGCCGGCCTGCGCTGCGAGAACGAGCTGCCGATGCACGTGCGGGCCGCGCTGCGCAACGGCCTGACCCCCGACGAGATCAAGGAGGTGCTGCTGCAGGTCGCCGTCTACGCGGGCGTCCCGGCGGCCAACAGCGCCTTCGCGATCGCCCAGCAGGTGCTGGCTACCGAGGCTGCCAGGCGTCCGGCCGGGTGATCAGCCGGCGCACGTGCGCGGGCATCCGGCCGCTGAGCATGTCGGAGAGGCTGACCTCGTCCACCACCTCGCGCACCGCCGCCCGCACCGCCACCCACAGCCGGGGCAGGTTCTCCGCGGCGCCCTCGTACCGCGTCTCCTCCGGACGCATGCCCCGCACCGCCGCAAGTGGACCGTCCACCGCCCGCAGGATCGAGCCGATGGTCACCTCGCGCGGCGGGCGGCTCAGCGTGTAGCCGCCCTCCGCCCCCCGCTGCGCGCGCACCAGCCCGGCCCGGCGCAGGTCGGCGAGGATCGCCTCGAGGAACTTGCGCGGCATGTCCTGCTGCTGGGCGACCGCCTGGGTGGACATCACCGACGGGTACACCGCCGCGAGACTGAGCGCCGCGCGCACCGCGTACTCACCGCGGGCCGATATCTGCACGCCACCATCATGCCGTGGCCGCGCCGCGCGTCCGTGCCGGGCTCACTCGCGGGCCCTGAGCCGGAAGGCGCCGGGGGACAGGCCGACCTCCCGGGCGAAGAACCGGCCGAAGTTGGTGGGCTCCGGGAAGCCGAGCCGGTACCCGATCTCCGCAACCGGCTCGTCGGTGTAGGCCAGCAGCCGCTTCGCCTCCAACGCCACCCGGTCGTCGATCAGCTGCTTGGCGCTGCGCCCGGTCGCCGCCAGGCTCGCCCGGGTCAGCGTCCGCACCGAGCAGCCGAGGCGGGCCGCGTACTCCTCGACCCGGCGGGTGTCCGCGTACGAGCGCTCGATCTCCCGCCGGAAGCGCAGGAACGCCGCCGCCTCGGCGGCGCCGTCGAGGGTGCTCGCCGCCGGGTGCTCCTGCGGCAGCAGCATCGCCACGCGAAGGATCAGCACGGCGAGCTGGTGGCGCAGCAGTTCCTCGCCGAGCCCGTTGTCCGGGTGCCGCCCGCAGTCCACCCCGAGCTGGGTCACCTCGTTGATCACCGCGTCCTCGTCCTCGCCGGCGAGCTGGCACCACACCGGACCGAACGGGTCCTCCACGAGCGCGGTGGCGGCGCGCAGCGGCGGCAGGAAGCCCGGCGCCCAGCGGACCAGGGCGGCGTCGAAGCCCGGCTCCGGCCAGTACCGGATGACCTGGCCGGGGCGCGCCCAGACCAGCGTGCCCGGCCGGCACCGGTAGCGGACGAAGTCGACGGTCTGGCTGCCGTGCCCGACCGTGACCAGCATGAGCAGGTGGTGGTCGAGCCGGTGCGGCCGCCGCAGCTGGTCCCGCGGCACCCGCTCGGCAAGCTCGGTCAGCGTCAGCGTCTGCACGCCGCTCGGCCCGGCGACCGTCGGCGCAGGCCGGGGCTGCACGCTCACTGCCGGCGTCGGCGGACTGACATCGACCATCCCGCCTGCGACGGTAGCCGGGACCGGGGCCGTATGCACGCGATACGCGGAGTGTCGGCCCGTCGACTGGCGTTTCGCTACCGTAGTGGCGGCCGGCCGCGCCCGTTCGCCGCCGATCGACGGGCATCGTTGACCTTGACGCCCGGTGGACGATAAGATCCCCCGGTCTGGGTCGGGAGCCGGACCATTCGGGTTGGTCACAGCCGTCCGGGCGCCGAGGGCAGCGCGCCGGGACGCGCCGCTGGGCGTCGTCATCGGCCGGCGAGGAGCCGGCTGACCGCGGCGTCCACGTCCAGGTGTTCGCTCTCCCGGCCGCGCGGCACCACCATGTAGGTGCGGCGCAGGAACCTGACCAGGACGCTGCGCGGCACCTCGAACAGCGCGTTGCCGTCCGGCGACGACAGCGCGAGCGCGACGAAGTCCCCCCGCGGCGTGGTCCATGGCCAGACCCGCACGTCCCCGATGCCGGCCGGCTCGGTCAGGCCGCTGACCAGCAGGTCCCGGGCAAAGGACCAGCTGACCTCCTCGCCGCCGGCGGTCTCGGCGTGGAACAGCACATAGACCGCGTATGGATCGGCTGGGTCGTAACGCAGGCTGGCGCGCACCGGCAACGCGGTCGCGTCCGGTGCGACCAGCCTCAGCGACGTCTCGACCTCGACGGTCGTCGGTCGGATGGCACTCATTGGACGTACTCCCCCCGGCACCGCTGGGGCTGTATGCGCCCCCGCCCTTCCATACTCAGGCGATACTCGCTGTCACGCTTCGCCCTAGGCTGATCTCACCCAGTAGTGGGAAGCCGAAGCGAAGATATGTCCGTTTATGTCCTGCTCGTCGGTTGGTTGTCTGGTTCTCTGCGGGTACTCTCCTCTGTTCAGCGCCGGGTGCCAATCAGACGTCGACCCAATCCGGTAACGTCCGGTCGTACGGTTGAGTGACGGCCAGGTGACACGGGAAGCGAAAATCGATGACGGACTCGCCTCCGCCCACGCCACCGGCGGCACCCACCTCCGGCACCGTTGACCAGCCAGTGACCCGGTTGTCCCGCTGGCGTACCCGGATCTCGGCGACCTACCAGCTCATCCGGGCGAACCCGACCGGGCGGATCACTCTCAAGATCGGGGTTGCCGTCGCCGGCCTGGCGGTGGTCGCGCTGGGTCTTGTCCTGGTACCCCTGCCCGGCCCGGGCTGGCTGATCGTGCTGCTCGGCCTGAGCATCTGGGCGATCGAGTACGCCTGGGCCCGCAACCTGCTGCGGTTCACCCGTCGCCAACTGCAGCGCTGGACCCGCTGGATCGCCGACCAGTCCTGGCCGGTCCGCATCCTGGTCGGCCTGTCCGGCCTGATCTTCGTCTCGGCGGTGGTCTGGACCTCGTTGCGGCTGAGCCTCGGGATCGACGTGGTGAAGGAGATCGGGGACTACCTGGCGGCGCGCTGAGATGCGAGATGCGGCGAGCGGGTCGGATCAGGTACAGTCGTGTCCCGTTGCGGGCGATTAGCTCAGCGGGAGAGCGCTTCGTTCACACCGAAGAGGTCACTGGTTCGATCCCAGTATCGCCCACGCAGCTCAGAGGCCATTTCCCATCGATGGAGATGGCCCTTCTTTGTGCCGTACAGCAGCGTGCCTCAGCCATCGAGGCTGTCTCCCAGCCGCTTGAGCGCCTCGCGGGTGGCCTCGCTGGAGACCTGCGTGTAGATCTCCATCGTGATCGAGAACTGGGCGTGACGCAGGATCTGCATTGCCACCCGAGGGTGGACGTCCAAGTCAGCCAGCAGAGACCCGCAGGTACGACGGGCATCGTGCACGGTGATCTTTCGGACGCCGGCCTTGCTGATGCGGTTGTCGTAGGAGCGGCTGAGGTTACGTGGCTCGATCGGCGTTCCGTACCGGGTCGTGAAGACCAGCCCGGTACGGTGCCAAGCCTTGCCGGCCGCCTCCCGCGTCCTGCATCCTCAGTCCCTGCCCGTCGGCCGCATCGCTGGTCCGTTGCCTGGGCTGCGGGTCACTGCTTCCTGTGGGCGCCTGACTAGGGGCTTCACCCGCGGTTGGCGGGCCGGCTGCCGGGACCAAGATCAATGCCTAGTCTCAGGACGTCCGTGACAGATCCGTCTCGGGACGTGGGTGACACGTCCGGCTAGGAGACCCCTGAACAATCCCTCAATCCCGTCTGGCACGCGGCTCGGGCGGGCTTGGATGGGGTGAGGGGGAGGCGTCTCAACAGGCCGTCACGCGGCAGGTAGGTCATAGCGCGTGGCTGGACAGCGGGCTTGCCTTTCCCCGTTGGGCGTGGGCGTACCCGGGTGGTCAGGCGATGGCCCAGCCGTCGGGGTTGCGGGTGAGGCCGAGGTTGATTAGGCGGCGCAGGTTGAGGGCGGCCATGCGGGTGTGTAGCCACAGGTCGTTGGCGGCCACGCCGCGGTAGCGCAGTTTGCGGCAGCGTCCTTTGGGGCCGATGAGCCAGGCGATGGAGCGTTCGACCATGGGCCGGTGCTGTCGGTAGGTGGCACGCAGGTCGCCGCGGTGGGCCCAATCGCGGCGGGCCGCTCGCAGCAGGGCGTCGTGTTCGTGCAGGTGGAGGGTCCGGCCGGTCTTCGAGGTGGTGCACCGGGCACGCAGCGGGCAGCCGTGGCACGCGGCGGCGAACCTGACGGTACGGTCGGGCCTGATGGGGCGGGTCAGCCCGTTCGGGCAGATGACGGTGCCGGCGACTTCGTCGACGGTGAAGTCGTCGAGGGTGAACCCGTCCGGGACGGTCCGGCGTGGCCCCAAGGGTTTGATGACCGCGGTGTGCCCGGCCTGGGCGAGGGCGGCGCGGGCGTCGCCGGTGCCGTAGGCGCTGTCGCCCAACACGTGGAAGGGGCCCGGTTCCGGGTCCTGGTCG
The DNA here is from genome assembly GCA_019689695.1 of Micromonosporaceae bacterium. Classification (GTDB taxonomy): domain Bacteria; phylum Actinomycetota; class Actinomycetes; order Mycobacteriales; family Micromonosporaceae; genus JADGHA01. The sequence continues at coordinate 8,349 of JADGHA010000138.1, forward strand.
AGCAGGTCCAGGCCGACGACGGCTTCGTGGTTGTCCTCGCCGGTGGCCTGGGTCAGTTCGCCGGCGGTGAACAGGCCGGTGTCCGGCTCGATCGCCACATGGGCTTTGAACCCGTCCTGCCGCTGATGCACGGTCTTGTGCACATGCCGAGCCTGCGGGTCCACAGTGGAGATCACCCGGTCCGGGGCGACCCGGCGGGCGATGCGCCACCGCCCATCGGTGCCATCGGACCCCTCGGCCGGCTCCACGTCCTGACCTGCCACCAACGCCAACAATGCCAGCGCCTGCGCCGCCGACTCGTCCAGCTCGGCATCGGCCAACGCGGCGACCAGGGTGCTGGCGTCGGTGACCAGCGCCGACACCAACGCATCCCGGGCCGCCTTGTCATCCCACGCAATCTGCGGCTTACCCGGATCATCCCAATCATGGGCATGACACCGGGCCGCGATCACCTCCGCAGCACCGGGCACCTGCCGCCGCACCCGCCGCACCGCGGCGATCAACTGGGTGACCGTGTCTTGCGTGGCCACCGCGTCCTCGAGCACCACCGAGTCCACCGCCCGACGAGTCTTGCCCTTGAGCACACCGGTCGCGGCGACCACCTGCCGGACCGCCTCGAAGATGCGCTCCGGACGGTCCGAGGCGCGTAACCGGTTACGCCACACCGTCAACGTCGTCGGGTGGAACCCCTCATGATCGATCGGCAGCCCACAGGCCACCTTCCACCGCAGGTCGCAGCGCAGCGCCTGCATCGCCTCGGCGTCAGACAGATCCTGCAACGCCTGCAACACCAGCACCGACGCGATCACCTCACCCGGCACCGACGGACGCCCCTTACCAGACGGGAACAGGTCAGCGAACAGCCCGTCCGGGAACAACTGACCCCGGTGCTCGGCCAGGAACGCGTACACACTGCCCGCGGGAACCAGATGCCCCACCAGCGTTGCCGTATCCAACAACTCCAGGTCAGACGCGGATCTACCCTGCACCCGCCAATTATCGATCAAACCCGATCACGATCGGCGGACCGGCACGCCGCATTATTCAGGAGTTTCCTAG
>JADGHA010000139.1 GCA_019689695.1 Micromonosporaceae bacterium
CTCAGCCTGGTGTTCGGGCTCGACCCCATGCTCGCCGTGCTGTTCATCGACCACGACGTCGAGCTGGCCTTCCGGCTGGCCCATCGGGTCACCGTGCTCCACCTCGGCGAGGTCGTGGCCGAGGGCACGCCGGACCAGATCCGGGGGACACCGGTCCTCGACGAGATCTACCTCGGAGGTGGTCATCGTGCTTGAGGTGACCCGGCTCCAGGCGTCCTACGGCGCCGTGCAGGCGGTGCGCGGCGTCTCGTTCGTGCTATCGCCGGGTGAGGTCCTCGCCGTCGTCGGCCCGAACGGGGCCGGCAAGAGCACACTGGCCAACGCCCTCGCTGGAGTGCACAAGAACAGAACGGGGGCGGTCCGTCTAAATGGGAGGGACATCTCGGGCGCCAGCCCTGTCACCATCTCGCGCGCTGGTCTGACCTTGGCGCCACAGGGGCGGCGGGTGTTCGCCAGTTGCACCGTGGCCGAGCACGTCAAGCTGGCCGTGAGACACGCCCGGCCCGGTGCGATGTCATCCGACGACCTGCTGGAGCTGTTCCCCCGGCTGCGTGACCGGTGGCGGGTGCGGGCCAGGTCGCTCAGCGGTGGCGAGCAGCAGATGCTGGCCATCGCCCGGGCGGTACTGCCCGGCCCCTCGGTGATCGTGTTGGACGAACCGACCGAAGGGCTGGCGCCCGGCATCGTCGCCGCGGTGGGTGAACTGATCCGCCGGCTGCGCGGGCGTGGCGTCGCCACATTGCTGATGGAGCAGGGTGGTGGCTTTCCGCTCGCCGTCGCGGACCGCGTTCTCACGATCGAGCGCGGTGTCCTCCGGCCGCCTCCGGCCGGCCCCGCGGTGCGCACCGACAGGGATCCCGCGGTGCGCACTGACAGGGATCAGGACACCACGCCGGCAGTACCGAGCCACCCCGTCGAGAGGGGGTCGTCATGACCGCCAAGTTGGGTGTCCAGATCACCCCGTGGAGCACCTCGCGCGAGCTGGTCGAGCTCGGTCGACGGCTCAGCGCGGCGGTCGATCTGGTCTGGGTCCAGGATCAGATGCTCGCACGCAACGTGTACGCGCTGCTGGCCGCGCTGGCCCAGGCCGGCTGCGGCGTCGGCACGAACGTCACCTACCCGATCGGCCGCAACCCGATCGAGATGGCCGCCGCCGCGGCCACCATCGGTGAGCTGATCCCCGGCGACCGCGAGATGGTGGTCGGCATGGGCACCGGTGGCGCCTTGGTGAACAGCCTGTTCCGTAAGGACAGGCCGCTCAGCGCGGTCAGGGAGGCGATCACCCTGATGCGTGCGCTCTGGACCGGTGATCCGGTCCCGCTGAACGACTTCGCGGCCCTGGGGTCCGCGCTCGGCTATCGGGAGGGAGCCACCGCACAGCTCACCTTCCCGGTGGTCCGGCGCCCGGACATCGTGGTGGCCGGGGTCGGTCCGAAGATTCTGTCCATCGCCGCCACCCACGCCGACGGACTCATTTCACCCAGCAACATGCCCACGCTGTGCCGGGCGGCGTTGCGGTCGGGGCGGTTCGGGGAGATCTCGGGTCTGGATGCCGCCCTGGCGGCCCGGCCGGCCGGGCTCCCACCGCTGCGACTGATCTTCGGCATCAACGTGTCCATCTCGAAGGATCGCGACCGCGCGCGCGCCCACGCCCGGCGCCAGGTCTCCCTGGTTATCGGCAACCCGCGGCTCTGGCCGGATCTCGCCGCGGTGGGGCTGGACGTGGAGTCGGCCGAGGAGGTCAAGGCGGCCTTCGACCGCGGTCTCGGCGTCCAGGGCGCCGCGGCGCGGTGCTCTGACTCGCTCGCCGACGCACTGATCATCTCCGGTACCCCGGAAGAGTGCGTCGAGCCGATGATTGAGTTGCGCGATCTCGCCGCCCGCCACGGCTACCAGGAGTTCTACGTCGGTGCCCCGCTCGGCCCCGACCCCGCCGAGGCGGCCGATCTGCTGCTGACCCGTGTCATCCCCGAGGTGTGGCCGGAACGGCGAGGAGGCCGGTAGTGAGCGGGTTGTCCAGGACCGACCGCGACGGGGTCGCCTGGCTGGCGCTCGACCGGCCGGACCGCCGCAACGCGCTCACCATCGACCTGCTGCGCGACCTTCGGGCCACGCTCGTGTCCATACAGGACGATCCGGCGGTTCGGGTGGTGGTCCTCTCCGGCGCCGGTGAGGCGTTCTGCGCCGGGGCCGACCTCAAGGAGTTCGGGCCCGCCCCGCACCCCGGCCAGCGCCTTGCCCGGCTCCGGCTGGTCGCGCAGGTGCTCAGCCAGATCCGCGAGCTCGAACAGCCCACCATCGCCGCGGTGAACGGTCCCGCCCTGGGCGCCGGCTGGGGCCTGGCCCTGGCCTGCGACCTCTGTTTCGCCGTCTCGGGGGCGACCTTCTGCCTGCCCGAGGTGGCCAAGGGGTACCGGCTGCCGAGCGTGCTGGTCCACCGGCTGAGCCAGGTGGTCGGACCGGTCCGCGCCGCGGAGATCATGCTCGGCGCGGCGACCTACGACACCGAGCAGGCGGTCACCTTCGGCTGGGTGAGCCGGGTACTGCCGGATCGACAGACATTGACAGAGCAGACGTGGCGGTTCGCCGTAGAGCTGGCGGCCCGGGCGCGGCCTGCACTGGCGGCCGCGATACAGCCGCTGCGCCGCGACCCGACCCGGGAGCCGTCGCCGCCCGCAGAGTACGCATGGATCGAGGAGTAGTAGGTGAGCAGCTGGCTGATCGAGACCGCGGTCCGGGAAGCCGCCCGCCAGCTCGTGCAGAACGAGTGTGACGAGTGGCGCTGCCTGGAATGGGACAGGGCGCGCCAGTACCCCAAGGAAGTCTTCGACCGCATCGCGGCACTCGGCTGGTACGGCATCGGAATCCCGGAAGAGCAGGGCGGATCCGGTGGGACCGCGAGCGACCTGCTCGTGGTCGCCGAGGAGCTCGGCCGGGGCAGCACCGACCTGGTGGCGTGCTTCAGCCTGACCGCGTCCGGGCTGCGGACGATCGTGACGCACGGCTCGCCCGAACAGAAGGCGCGGTTGGTACCAGCGATCATGAACGGCGACGTGCGGCTGTCCATCGCGGTCACCGAGCCCGCGGCCGGCTCGGACGCGGCCTCGCTCCAAACCAGCGCCCGGCGCACCGCTGACGGGTACGTCGTCAATGGACAGAAGACGTTCTGCGAGGCCGCCGGCCTGCCCGGCACCCTGATCCAGCTGTACGCGCGCACCGACACCAGCACGACGAAGCAGCACGGCATCAGCATGCTGCTGCTCGACCCGGCCACGCCCGGCGTCACGCTCCGGCGGCTGCCCACGATGGGCCGCAACATCACCGGGGTGTACGAGGTCTTCCTCGACCAGGTGGAGTTGCCGGCGGAGAGCCTGGTCGGACAGGAGAACGAGGGCTGGCGGCAGCTGAGCGCGGAGCTTCCGCTCGAGCGCCTGATCATCAGCGCTGGTTTCGTCGGCGCGACCTTGCAAGTGCTGGAGGACACCCTCCGGTACGTCAAGGAGCGGGAGCAGTTCGGTCGCCCGATCGGCAACTTCCAGGCCGTGGCCCATCTGCTGGTGGACCTGTTCACCCGCGCGGAGTCCACGCGCCTGCTGGTGTACCGGGGCGGGGAGCTGGCGGACGCCGGCCGCCCCTATGAGAAGGAGGCCTCGATGGCGAAGATCGCATCGTCGGAGCTGTACGCGGACGCCGCCCGGTACTGCATGCAGCTGCACGGCGGCTACGCGTACATCGAGGAACATCCCCTCACCATGCACTACGCGGACTCGGTCATCGCCACCGTCGCCGGCGGGGCCTCGCAGATCCAGCGCAACATCGTGGCCCGCCAGCTCGGCCTCAAGCCGTGACCGGAGCGGTGGCGATGGCAGCTCTCGACGGGGTGAAGGTGCTCGACGCGGCCTCGATGATGGCCGGACCGTACTGCGCGACCCTGCTCGGTGACATGGGCGCGGACGTGGTCAAGCTGGAGCCGGTGAACGGCGATGAGACCCGCCGGTTCGGACCGCGCACGGGCAGCGACAGCGCCGTCTTCGTCGGAGTCAACCGCAACAAGCGCAGCGTGTCGGTGGATCTGCGCACGGACGACGGCCAGCAGGTGCTCGCCCGGCTGGTCCGGTGGGCGGACATCGTCGTGGACAACCTCCGGCCGGCCGCACGCCGCAAGCTCGGCCTGGACTACCAGACGCTCGCCGAGCAGAACCCGCGGATCATCGCGGTCTCGGTGTCGACCTTCGGCTCCGACGGCCCGTACGCCGGGCGGCCGGGGATCGACCCGATCGCGCAGGCCTTGAGTGGCTTCATGGCGGTCACCGGGTCGGCGGAGAGCGGTCCGTTGAAGGCCGGACCACCGGTGGGCGACGCGGTGGCGTCGTTGCTGGCTGCGTACGGCGCGGTGACCGCGCTGTGGGCGCGGGAACGCACCGGGCGCGGCCAGCAGGTCGAGGTCGCTCTCATCGACGGGCTGGTCCACATCCAGGCGCCCTACACCGGCCGGTACTTCCTGCTCGGCGAGCAGCAGCCGCGCCGCGGCAACACGATCGACTGGTACGCGCCGTACAACGCCTACCGCTGCGCCGACGGCCGCTACATCCACCTCGCCTGCTACAACGACAAGTTCTTCGGCAACCTCTGCCGCGCGATCGGGCGGCCCGAGCTGGCCGAGGACGCGAGGTTCGCCACCAACGAGGGCCGGCTCAAGCACCGCGCAGAGCTGGACGAGATCATCGCCGCGTACGTCGCATCGCGGGACCGGCCGGCCGCCCTCGACGAACTGTGGGCCCACGACGTGATCGTCGGCCCGGTCAACGACTACCGGGAGGTCTTCGCCGACCCGCAGGTGGTCCACAACGAGATGGTGGTCGAGGTGGAGCACCACACCGGACCGCTGCGAGTCACCGGCGTACCCGTGCGCCTGTCGGACACGCCCGGGTCGGTCCGGCGGCCACCGCCGGGCCTCGGCGAGCACACCGCCGAGGTACTGCGAGAGCTCGGGTTCGACGACGAGTTCATCGCCCGGCTCAGCCCGAAGGACGGGAAGGAACAGGAGAGTAAGTGACCTACCTGGCCGACCTGGCACACCACGACACCCGGTCCTGGGCCGAGGCACGCCAGAGGTTCTCCTGGCCGCCCGTGAGGCAGTACAACATCGCGGCCGACTGCCTGCACGCCGACCCGGCCAGGACCGCGCTGATCGCCGTGGAGGGGCGCGGCACGCGGCGGATCAGCTACGTCGAGCTGGACGACCTGACCGCCCGCTTCGGCACCGCCCTGCGCGGGCTGGGCGTGACACCCGGCGACCGGGTGGCGATCCGGCTGTCGCAGAGCGTGGAGATGGCCGTGGCTGTACTGGCCGTGCTGCGCATCGGCGCAGTCGCCGTGCCGATCTCCACCGTGCTCGGCGAGGACGCGGTGCGGCACCGCCTCGCGGACAGCGCGCCGCGCGTCCTCGTCTCGTCCGGCTCCGAGCAGGACACTGCGCTCGCCGCGGAGGTGGACGCGGTGGCCGTCGGCGTCGACGAGACCAGCGGCGCGAAAAGCATGGGGCAGCTCGTCGCGGCGGCCTCCCGTGGCACCGGCGAGATTCTGCCCACCGGGCCGGACACTCCGGCGTTGCTGCTCTACACGTCCGGCACCACCGGCAAATCGAAGGGCGTGTTGCACGGTCACCGAGTACTCCTCGGCCACCACGCGATCGATCTCGCGTGGGATCACGTCCGCGCCGACGATGTCGCGTACAGTCCGGTCGACTGGGCGTGGGCCGGCGGGCTGCTGCTGGGCCTCTTGGTCCCGCTCGCCTACGGCATGTCCGTCGTGGCGTACCGGCAGGCGAGGTTCGACCCCGAGCGCACGATCGAGATCATGCGTGACGAAGGTGTCTCGGTCGGGTTGTTCCCGCCTACCGCGCTGCGGATGTTGCGCGATTCCCACCGCTTGGGCGCGGGCTCCATCCGGTCGCTGCGGCTGCGCAGCATGATCACCGGGGCGGAGGCGGTCGAGCCCGAGCTCGCCGATTGGGCCCGCACCGAGCTGGACGTCGCCATCAACAACGCCTTCGGCCAGACCGAGGCCAACGCCCTCGTCGGACACTCCACTGTGCTGGGTGCGCTCGACCCGGCGTGCCTTGGCGTGGCCTACCCCGGGCACCAGGTCGCGATCCTGGATTCGGCGCGGCACGAGGTGCCCGCGGGTGAGACGGGCGAGATCGCGGTCCGGGCCGACGACCCGGTCTGCATGCTGCGGTACTGGCAGGCGCCCGAGGCGACGGCGGAGAAGGTCCGCGACGGCTGGCTGCTCACCGGCGACCTGGCCCATGCCGACGACGATGGGCGGATCTACTTCCACGGCCGGGCGGACGACATCATCAAGAGCGGCGGCTACCGGCTCGGGCCGGCCGAGATCGAAGCGGCGATACTGTCGCATCCCGCCGCCGCCGAGTGTGCCGTCGTCGGCACGCCCGACCCGGTCCGGGGACAGATCGTGACCGCGTACGTGCGGCTGGCCCCGGGGCAGGCGGCAAACCTGAACCTGACTCGGCAACTTCAGGAGAAGGTACGGGCCATGGTGGGTGCTCACGCGTACCCGAGGGTGGTCCGGTACGTGACCGACCTGCCCCGGACCTCCACCGGAAAGATCGATCGGCGGGCGCTGCGGACCAGTGCAGGCCATGCGGGCATGCCGGACCGGGAGGTGGCTGGATGACCGAGGGTGGTCCGACCGCAGCTTTCGCCGGGCAGGTGGCGATCCTGGGCGCGGGGACCATGGGGCAAGGCATCGCCACCGCCTGCGTCAACGCCGGCCTGGCGACGGTCGTCGCGGACATAGATCCGGCCGCGTTGGAGCGGGCCAGAGCCGGTGTCGCCCGCAGGGTCGCGCGGCGCGACGGCGCGGACGCAGCCGCGCTGGATCGCCTGCGGCTCACGGTCGACCTCGAGGACGCGGTAGCCCACGCGGCCGCCGTGATCGAGGCGGTACCCGAGGTCGCCGAGCTCAAGTACGACGTCTTCCGGCGGCTCTCCGCGGCCGCACCGGATGACGCCGTACTGGCCAGCAACACGTCCACCATGAGCATCTCGCGCCTGGCGCAGGCGTCCACCAACCCGTCGCGGGTGATCGGGATGCACTTCTTCAACCCCGCGCACCGGATGCCGCTGGTGGAGCTGGTGACGGGGCGCGAGACCGACCCGGCGACGTTGCGCGACGCCCTCGATCTGGCCAGGACGCTGGGAAAAGAGCCGATCGTGGTGCGCGATGTGCCCGGGTTCGTGACCAGCCGCCTCGGGCTGCTGCTGGGGACCGAGGCGATGCGCATGGTCGAGGAGAACGTCGCCGCCCCGGGTGACATCGACAAGGCGATGCGCCTCGGGTACGGCCACCCGATGGGGCCGCTGGAGCTCGCCGACCTGGTCGGGCTGGATGCCCGGCTGAACAACCTGCGCAGCATGTTCGAGCGCTCCGGTGCCGAGCAGTACCGGCCGCCCGCGATCCTGGAGCGGCTGGTGGCCCAGGGGCGGCTTGGCCGCAAGACCGGCTCGGGGTTCTACACGTACGACGACGCGGGCCGGATCACCGGACCGGCACCAGGGCTCCAGCCATGACCGCACTGGTGAGCCGGCAACGGCGGGGTGCGTTCGACTGCGTCGTGTTGGACTCGCCGCACAACCGCAACGCCATGTCCATCCAGTTGCTCGACGAGCTGCTGGCCGCCGTTGCCGGCAGCGCCGAGAGTTCGGGTCGAGGGCTGCTGCTCAGCCACACGGGCCCGGCGTTCTGTAGCGGCGTGGACCTTCGCGAGCGGCGTTCGCTGGGGACCGATGACGACTCCCACTCACGGCTGCTCGGGGAACTGCTGGCGCGCCTGTGGCAGTTCCCGAAGCCCGTCGTCACGAGCGTCGACGGCGCGGTGCGCGGTGGCGGGATGGGTCTGCTGGCCTGCAGCGACGTCGTCATCGCCACCACCTCGTCGAGCTTCGCCTACGCGGAGGTGCGGGTGGGGGTGGCCCCCGCGCTGGTCATGGCGGTGACGCTGCCCATCGTTCCACTGCGGACGCTTCTGCCGTGGCTGTTGACCGGGGCCGTGTTCGATGCGTCGACGGCGTTGCGCCTGGGACTGGTGACCACGCTCGCAGAGGCACCGCGGACCGCCGAGGCCGCCACCCTGGCAGCTCTGGTGAAGGGGGCCCCGGGCGCGCAGGCCGCGGTCAAGCGGATCGCCCGAGCGGCGGTGGGTGTCGACGTCGCGGCGGAACTGGCCCGGATGACCGCGGAGTCGGCGGCGCTGTTCACCACGCCGGAAGCCGTGGAGGGGATGGCGGCGTTCGCGCAACGCCGCCCGCCGGCGTGGGCCGTCATACCTGAAGAGAACACCAGTGCGCGACAGGCCGCGCAGTGAGTCAGAGGTGGAGGCACATGGTCCCGCACACCATCGCCGTCATCGGCGGAACCGGCCCGCAGGGCAAGGGGCTCGGTTTCCGGTTCGCCTTGGCCGGCCACTCGGTCCTCATCGGATCCAGGAGCCAGGAACGGGCCACGGCAGCCGCCGAGGAGATCGCGGCACGGCTTCCGGCCGGCGCCACCATCACCGGCAAGGACAACGCCACCGCCGCCGGCTCGGCCGAGATCTGCGTGCTCGCCGTGCCGTTCGCCGGGCACGACGACCTCGTCACCAGCCTGCGCGACCAGTTGGCTGGCAAAATCGTGGTGAGCTGCGTGAACCCGCTCGGCTTCGACAAGGCCGGCCCGTACGGTCTTGCGGTGGACGGTGGCAGCGCGGCGGAGCGGGCGGCGGCCCTGCTGCCGCAATCCCGTGTCGTGGGCGCCTTCCACCATCTGTCGGCGGTGCGGTTGCTCGCCGACGACAAGCCCCTCGACGCCGAGGACGTCCTCGTCTGCGGCGACGACAAGACGGCGAAGCAGCTGGTGATGGATCTCGCCACAGCGGTGGTCGGGCGGCCGGGAGTCGACGCGGGCCGCCTGCGCATGGCACGGCAGCTGGAACCCCTCACCGCCGTCCTTATTTCGATCAACAAGCGGTACCGCACGCACGCCGGGATCGCGGTCACCGGGCTTTAGCTGCTGATCGAGTGCGCAGCTTGGTTGTCGGGGACTGAGCTGTCGGGAACTTGACAGCATTACCGGACGTGCCCGGCTGTCGGGTCCGGCAGGCCAAACCACGTCTTTGGGCTCATCCTCGCTGGTTGTCGGCATGTCGTTTTCGAAAAATCGCTGGCAGGGCTCGGCGGCGTCGGCGCATCGCCAGCCGCCCTCAAACGGCCGTGCCGGCAATTCATCCACTCGGATGAGGTTAGACATTAGGCGGCGTCGCTAAGGGAGTGTCTCAGTTGGTGACCTTCCCGAGTCGGTGGTAGCAGACGAGGATGGCGG
>JADGHA010000140.1 GCA_019689695.1 Micromonosporaceae bacterium
GCCCGAGGAGTGATGACCTTGGGCCCGGGCCGGCAAGTCGTTGGACCCGGCATGCCGGCGACCGCGCTGCAATAGGCTCGGGACGTGGCTGGGCGCAGCGTCTACCTCACCGGCCTGGAGGCCGGTGGCGGCAAGTCCGCCGTCGCGCTCGGCGTGGCCGAGCTGCTGTCCCGCCGGGTGCGGCGGCTCGGCGCGTTCCGCCCGCTGACCCGGGAGGCCACGGACCCGATCGTCGAGCTGCTCAGCGCCCGCTACGGGATCCCGCCGGCCGCGTCCGGCACCGGGCCCACCTACCGGCACGCGGCCGAGCTGCTCGGCGCGGGCCGGCAGGACGAGCTGGTCGGCGAGATCGTCGACCGCTACCACGCGGTGGCCCGCGAGTGCGACGCGGTGGTGGTGGTCGGCACGGACTTCGGCCGGGACACCGGCGACCCGCACGCCGAGCCGGCGCTCCCCGACGAGCTCGCCGTCAACCTGCGCCTCGCCACCGAGTTCGGCGCGGTGGTGCTGCCCGTCGTGGACGGTCACGGCCGCACCGCCGGCGAGGTCGCCGCGGCGGTGCGCACGGCGTACTACGCGCTCTCCGACGGGCGGGCCGCGGTGGTCGCCGTGATCGCGAACCGAGTGGCACCATCCGAACGCGACAGTGCTCTCGCCGCGGTGGGCGGGCTCGCGGTACCGGTGTACGCGGTGCCGGACGTGCCCGCCGTCTCCGCCCCGACCGTGGCCGAGGTGGCCTCGGCTCTGGGTGCCGTGCCGGTACTCGGCGGTGGCCACGACGCGATGAACCGGGACGTGCTCGACGTCGTGGTCGGCGGGGCGACCGTGCCCACCTTCCTCGACTACCTCTCCGACGGCTGCCTGGTGGTCACCCCCGGCGACCGGGCCGACCTGATCGTCGCCACCGCGGCCGCGCACACCAGCGGTCAGGCCTCCATCGCCGGCGTGGTGCTCACCCTCGGCGTGCCGCCCGACCCGCGGGTCGCCGACCTGGTACGCCGCTTCCCCGCCGCGCCACCGCTGATCTCGGTGGCCCGGGACAGCTACCACACGGTGGCCGCGCTGACCGGGCTGGAGGGCCGGCTGGCGGCCGGCAACCCGCGCAAGGCGGACGCCGCGCTCGGCGCCTTCGAGTCCAGCGTGGACGTCGCCGAGCTGAGCCGGCGGCTGGACGTGGCCCGGTCGGACCGGGTCACCCCGATGATGTTCGAGTACGAGCTGATCGAGCGGGCCCGCGCCGACCGGCGGCACGTGGTGCTGCCCGAGGGCACCGAGGAGCGCATCCTGCGCGCCGCCGAGCTGCTGCTGCGCCGCGGCGTGGCCGACCTGACCCTGCTCGGGCCACCGGACGAGATCGCCCGCCGGGCCCGGGAGCTGGGCCTGGACCTGGCGGCCGCGGCCGTGGTCGACCCGGCCACCTCACCCTGGCGGGCCGAGTTCGCCGCCGAGTACGCCCGGCTGCGCGGCCACCGCGGGGTGACCCTGGAGGCCGCCACCGACCAGGTCGGCGACGTGAACTACTTCGGCACCATGATGGTGCACTGTGGACGCGCCGACGCCATGGTCTCCGGCTGCGCGCACCCGACCGCGGACACCATCCGTCCGGCGTTCGAGATCATCCGTACCCTGCCCGGCGTCTCCATCGCCTCCAGCGTCTTCTTCATGTGCCTGCCCGAACGGGTCCTGGTCTACGGCGACTGCGCCATCAACCCGGACCCCGACGCGGAGCAGCTGGCCGACATCGCGCTGTCGTCCGCGCAGACCGCGGCGAGGTTCGGCATCCAGCCGCGGGTGGCGATGCTCTCCTACTCGACTGGTGACAGTGGACGCGGCGTCGACGTGGACAAGGTGGCGAAGGCCACGGCGCTGGTGCGCGAGCGGCAGCCCGACCTGCCGGTCGCCGGCCCGATCCAGTACGACGCCGCGGTGGACCCGGTGGTGGCCGCGGCCAAGCTGCCGGGCGATCCGGTCGCCGGCCGGGCGACGGTGTTCATCTTCCCCGACCTGAACACCGGCAACAACACGTACAAGGCGGTCCAGCGGTCGGCCGGCGCGGTCGCCGTCGGGCCGGTGATGCAAGGGCTGCGCAAGCCGGTCAACGACCTGTCCCGGGGAGCCACCGTGGAGGACATCGTGAGCACCGTGGCCATCACCGCGATCCAGGCGTCGCAATGACAGGCTCGTCGCCCAGCCCTGCGGGCCCACCGTCGGCGAGCCGCGTCCTGGTGGTCAACTGCGGCTCGGCCACCATCAAGTACCGCCTCTACGCCGGGGAGTCCACCATCGACGGTGGGACTATCGAGACCACCGCGTACGAGGAGGCGCTGCGCGACCTGCTGCACCGACTGGACCTGGCCGGACTGGTGGCGGTCGGGCACCGGGTGGTCCACGGCGGCACCCGCTTCGCCGCGCCCACGCTCATCGACGACGACGTGGTCGCCGCCATCACCGACCTGGTGCCGCTGGCGCCGCTGCACAACCCGGCCAACCTGGCCGGGATCGCGGCCGCCCGCGCGGTGCTGCCCAACGTGCCGCAGGTCGCCGTGTTCGACACCGCCTTCCACCGCACGCTGCCGGCGCCGGAGTTCAACTACGCCATCGACGTCGGGCTGGCCGAGCGGCTCAGCGTCCACCGCTACGGGTTCCACGGCACCTCGCACGCGTACGTGTCCCGGCTCACCGCCGGGTTGCTCGGCAAGGCGCCGGAGGAGGTGAACGTCATCACGCTGCACCTGGGCAACGGCGCCAGCGCGTGCGCGGTCGCCGGCGGGCGCAGCGTGGCCACCTCCATGGGTATGTCCCCATTGGAGGGTCTGGTGATGGGCAGCCGCAGCGGCGACCTCGACCCGGCGGTCATCTTCCACCTGCACCGGGTAGGCGGGATGACACTGGACGACATCGACAAGCTGCTGAACAAGCGCAGCGGCCTGGTCGGGATGTGCGGCGACGGGGACATGCGCGCCGTCCTGTCGCGACGCGCCGCCGGCGACCCCGCGGCAACACTCGCCTTCGACGTCTACTGCCAGCGGATCCGGCATTACGTCGGGGCGTACTACGCGGTGCTCGGGCGGGTCGATGCGATCACCTTCACCGCCGGTGTGGGTGAGCACGCCGCGGAGGTGCGCGCGGCGGCCCTGGCCGGCCTGGAGCGGCTGGGCATCGCGGTGGACCGGGAGCGCAACGACCGGGGCGAGCAGATCATCTCGCCGGACGGCGCCGAGGTGACGGTCTGCGTGATCCCCACCGACGAGGAGTTGGAGATCGCCAACCAGACCCGCGCAGTCCTCGCCCCCTAACCCCGCGATCTTGCAGTTGTGTACCCCAAAATAACGGGATATGTCCCCTTTATCGGGGAGCACAACTGCAAGATCGCGGGGGTTAATCGCGGTGTCAGGGGAGGGGGACGCGGCCGACGGCGGCGTAGGTGGCCGACCGCTCGGGGTAGTCGTAGCCGGGGCCGGACTGGTCCTCCGGGCGCCACTGCGGCGTCCACACCACGCCCGGTTCGACCAGCTCCAGGCCCTTGAAGAACTCCGTCACCTGCTCCCGGTTGCGGTGGGTGACCGGCGTCGAGGTCTCCTCGAAGATCTTCCTGATCGCCGCCGCCACCTCCGGCCGCGGGTCGTCCGTGGTGTGCGAGATGACCAGGAAGCTCCCCGGCACCAGCACCGACTTGTAGCGTTCGACGATCGCCGGCGCGTCGTCGTCGAAGGAGACGTAGTGCAGCACCGCGCACATCACGATCGCCGCCGGCTGGCTGAAGTCGAGCAGCTGCCGGGTCTCCTCGGCGCCGAGCACCGCCTCCGGGTTGCGGATATCGGCATCGACCATCGCCGCGTTCGGTACGCCCTCCAGCATGTGCCGAGTCGTCGCCACGGAGACCGGGTCGTTGTCCACGTAGACCACCCGGCACGCCGGGTCCCACTGGTGGGCAATCTCGTGCACGTTGCCGACCGTCGGGATCCCCGAGCCGAGGTCGAGGAACTGCCGGATGCCCTGCGCGCAGCAGTACCGCACCGCGCGCTGCAGGAATGCCCGGTTCGCCCGGGCGACCATCCACGCGTCCCCCTCAGGCAGGGCGTTGTACAGGGCGGCAGCGGCGGCCCGGTCGGCGGCGAAGTTGTGCGCCCCGCCGAGCGCGTAGTCGTAGATGCGGGCCGCGCTCGGGGTGTCCACATCGATCCCGGCCGGCTGCCAGTCGGGCACCTCCGACATGACGATCCTCCTCAGCGGTACGCGCCTGCCGCGGCAGTGCGCACCGTGAAGGTTACAGATCGTCGCAGATGTTGTCCGCCCCGCCCAGCCGGAACTTCACTGTCTTGAACCCGGTGTCGCTGTAGGTCAGGGTGTAGATACCGTCCAGGATGTACATACCCCGCGGCAGGTTCCCGCCACCTTCCCGGAAGCCGGTCAGGACCGGACCGAAGATGTGCCAGGTCGACGACGAGCCGAGCGACCCGCCGGGCTTGTAGTCGACGACTGCGGTGCCGCTGGCGTCGGCGTCGAGCCAGGCGCCGGTCTCGGTGTTGGTCAGCCGGACGATCAGCGCGCCGGTGTAGATCTCCCGCTTCGGGGAGCCGTCCGGGTAGGTAGCGAGCACCATCTTCTTCACCTCATCCACGACCGGCTCGCCGTGCAGCGGGAAGTCGCACGTGACGCCGGCCGCCTGGTCGAACGGCGGGGTCGGCGCCGGGACCCAGCCATCGCCGGTCGCGGTACCGGTGGCCGCCGAGGCGGGCGTGGCGGAAAGCATCAGAGCGGCGGCGGACAGGGCCGCGGCCAACGAAATCATTCGACGCATGCCGGCAGTCTTCACGCCGTCACTGACCACCTGCCTACCACCGCACGGCGACAGTGCCCGGCGCGCGGGCCGACCGGGCGGCAGGCTCACCAACGGATAACCATTCTGGGCCGCCCAGCAGGCCCGGCGTAGGCTGCCAACTGGGATGGAATTTCGCCTCCTCGGCCCATTCGAGGCCTGGTACGCGGGCGACCGCGTCGAGCTGGGCAGCCGCCGGCAGGAACGCTGCCTGCTCGCCATCCTGCTGCTCGAAGCCGGCAAGCTGGTCCCCATCGACCGGCTGGTGGAGCTGCTCTGGGCCGGCGTTCCGCCCCGCAGCCCACGCGGTGTCGTGCACACCTACATCGCCCGGCTGCGCGCCGCTCTCGACCCGTACGGGCTGACCATCGCCACGCACGGCGACAGCTATCTGATCGAGCAGGACGGCGTGGTCACGGACCTGGGTCGGTTCGCCGGGCTCGCGCAGCGCGCCGCCGCCACCGACGACCCGGCCGAGCGGGTCCGCCTGTGCGACGAGGCTCTCGGCCTGTGGCGCGGCCCGCTGCTCGCCGACGTGGCCGACGACCGGCTGCGGCACCGGCTCGACGCCGACCTGAACGAGCAGCGGCTGGCCTGCGTCGAACTGCGCGCCGAGGCCCACCTCGAGCTGGGGCGGGACGACCTGGTCGTGGCCGAGCTGACCGCGCTGGCCGACCGCTACCCGACCCGGGAGCGCCTGGTCGGGTTGCTGATGACCGCGCTGTTCCGGTCCGGGCGGCAGGCCGACGCGCTCCAGCGCTACCACGCCACGCGGCAGGTGCTGGTCCGGGACCTCGGTGTCGAGCCCGGGGCCGACCTGCAGGCGCTGTACGCGCAGATCCTGCGCAACGACGCGCAGGCCGGCGGGTCGGCCGGGCCGGTGTACGTGGTCCGGGTCCGGGACCAGTCGCTGCCCTGGACCGTCGGGGGCCACCCGGCACTGGAGTTCTGCAACACGTACGCCGGGTGGGGCGGCCCGCGCCTACCGGGCGGCGAGTGGCTGCGCAGCTACACCACCCTGGCCGTGTGGGCCGGCTACCTGGACCTCATCGACGATTCGACCGTGACCCGGCTGATCCGGCAGGCGCGGCGCCGGCCGGCCGAGGCGGCCGCCATCCTGGACGAGGCCCGGGTGCTGCGCTCGCAGCTGTACGCCTACCTGCGCAACCCACAGGACGCCCGCGCGTTCGCCACCGTGGCGAGGTTCGTCGAGGCAGCGGCGAAGGTCTCCGTCTTCCGCCGGGACTCGGCCGGCCTCGGCCGGTGGACGCTGTCCCCGGAGGCCGGCTTGCGCCTGCCGGTGCACGCCGCTGCCCGGGCCGCCGCGGACCTGCTCGCCGATCCGCGCCGGTTCACCGTGCGGGCCTGTCCGGGCCGGCACTGCGGCTGGTTGTTCCTGGACGAGAGCGGGCAGCGCAGATTTTGCAGTGTGGCGACGTGCGCCCAGCACTCGCCCGGGCCGGTCGCCTGTGCCAGCTGAGCCGAGCGGCGCTACCGGGCACCGGGCCGGTTGATGTTGTCGGAGAGCAACGCGCAGAGCCGCTCCCGCCGCACGCACTGGTCCAGCCGGAAGGAGTCGGCCAGGGCCAGCAGCTCGTCGTCGCCCAGCCCGCGGAACAGCTCCGCGTACTCGCCGACCATCGCCTGCGCGAACAGGATGTGGCGCACCAGGTCGTCCGTGGTCTTCCGGGCGTTCCACGGGTACGGCTTCCACTGTGGAAACTCTTTGGCGATCAGGTCGTGCACCGGCTCCAGCACATCCGGCAGCTCCTGGCCGGTGGATCCCCAGGAGTCCACGCCGAGCCGCGCCTTCTTGTCGATCAGGGCGCCGAACCGCTGCCGGTAGGCACCGGTCTCCGCCGCGTACACCAGGCCCTGCAGCCCGACGTCCTTGTAGGTCCAGATGGACCATCCGGCGTCGTACCGGTCGTAGATGTCCAGCTGGTCGGCAAGGATCGCGTACCGCTGCTCGTCCCGTTCCGGGTCGCCGGTGTAGACCGGACCGAACTCGCCCACCCATATCGGCGTGCCGGTGGTCCGGGAGTACTCCGAGCGCTCCAGGAACTTGCGCTCCAGGCTGTCCCGGTCCACCCACCTGCCCTCGGTCAAACCCGGGTACGGCCCGCCGTACGCCAACCCGGCGACCGCGTAGTCGTGGCAGGCGTACACGACGTTGTCGTACGGCTCGGCGAAGATCGAGAAGTCGGTGGAGTACGTGTTGCCGTCGAGGAAGAGGACGTGGTGCGGGTCGACCGCGCGCACCGCGGCGACCAGCCGGTCGTAGACCCTCGCGACCACCTCGCCGGTCGGGTCGGCCGGCTCGTTGATCAGGTTGTAGCCAGCCACGTACGGCTCGTCCCGGTAGCGGTCGGCGAGCACCTCCCACAGGTGCACGACGCGGTCCTGGAAGTGGCGGTGCTGCCAGAACCCCGCGACGTGGGTGGGGTTGTCGGAGTGCCAGTGCTGGTTATGCCCGCCGGGCAGGGCGTGCAGGTCGATGACCGAGTAGATGCCCCGGTCGGCGCAGAGCCGGATGGCGCGGTCGAGGTGGCGGAACCCCTCCGGCCGGATCTCCATGGGCGCGTCGTCGGACTCGAAGTGCCGGTAGTTGATCGGGATGCGCACGCAGTTGACGCCCAGCGAGGCGAGGAAGTCCGCGTCCGGGGCGTCGAAGAACGCGGTCAGCAGCCGGTCGAAGAACAGCTCGGCCCGGTCCGCGCCGACCACACCGGCGACCGCCGCCCGCATCAGCGACTCCGTCGACGGGTAGCCGGTGATGAAGTTCTCCATGTTCATCCACCCGCCCAGGCCGACGCCGCGCAGGCGGATCCGCTCGCCGGCGGCGTTCACCAGGTGCGGCCCATCGGTGCGCAGCAGGGCTGTTTCCGACCGCGGGCTGGGCATGTGCTCCTCCGGATCCGTCGAAAGTTTCGACAGTCAGTTCGATCGTTTCCATGCCCGACACTAGGGGGCGCCCGGCTGGACCGTCAAGGCATCGAGGCCCGTGGCACCGAAACATTCGAAGCGGCGTGCTCCAGGCAAGCGCGTACACTGCGCGCTATGACCGAAGGCCCCGCTATCCCCCGGGCTCGCCGGCGTTCGAGGCAGACCATGACCATCGCCCGGATTGCCGAAGAAGCCGGCGTGTCCATCCCGACAGTTTCGAAAGTAATCAACGGGCGGTCGGACGTCGCGGTGGACACCCGGGAGCGGGTCGAGGCGATCATCCGCAAGCACGGCTACCAGCGCCCGGACAAGGGCCTGAGCCGGTCCAACACCCTTGAGCTGATCTTCCACGAGCTGGAGAGCGCCTGGGCGCTGGAGATCATCCGGGGGGTCGAGCAGGTCGCCCGGGAGAACCAGATGGCGGTGGTCCTCTCCGAGCTGGAGGGCCGGCACACCCCGGGTCGTGGCTGGATCGAAGGAGTGCTCGCCCGCCGGCCGACCGGCATCATCTCGGTCTTCTCCGACCTGAGCGCCGCGCAGCGCTCCAAGCTGGAGACCCGCGGCATTCCGTTCGTGGTGGTCGACCCGGCCGGCGAGCCCAGCCAGGACACCCCCTCCATCGGCGCCACCAACTGGAGCGGCGGGCTGGCCGCGACCCGGCACCTGCTGGAGCTCGGCCACAAGCGGATCGGTGTGATCAGCGGCCCGGACGAGGTGCTGTGCAGCCGGGCCCGGATGGACGGCTACCGGGCCGCGGTGGAGACCGCCGGGCTGTGCGTCGACCCCGCGCTGGTCCGGCACGGCGACTTCCACCTCGAGGGCGGCTACGAGCAGGGCCGCCATTTGCTGGCGCTGGCCGACCCGCCGACCGCCATCTTCGCCGGCAGCGACCTGCAGGCCCTCGGCGTCTACGAGGCGGCCCGCGAGGCGGGCCTGCGGATCCCCGAGGACCTCAGCGTGGTCGGCTTCGACGATTTGCCGGTGGCCCGCTGGGTCGGCCCGCCGATGACCACCGTCCGCCAGCCGCTGCTGGAGATGGCCGCCGCGGGCGCCCGCCTCGCCCTCGCCCTGGCCCGCGGCGAACAGCCGGCCCACCGCCGCGTCGAGCTCGCCACCAGCTTGGTGGTACGCCAGAGCACCGCCCCACCCCGCACCGCCTGACATTGGCGGCGCGCCTCACAGGCGGCCCGCCGTACTGTCCACAATGGCGTCGGGCCGCCGGCAGGTCGCCCCGGCGGCAGGCCAGGTGGAAGGCGAGGCCCGGGAAGCCGTCCGGCATGAACGGCACGATCTTGGGGATAGGCCATGCGCGGACGGGGTCGACGAGGACAACCGGGGGCGCGGGTGACTCGACCGGGCAGGAGCACCGCGGCGCGGCGCTGGCGTACGGCCGCCGCCACGGCCGTGACGGTCGGCGTGCTGGTGGTGGTGTTCGCCGGCGTCTTCCCCAGGTTCGCCCACTATTCGCAGGCGTGGTCGTCGATCGAGCGGATTTCCGCCGGGTTCCTTGCCGGCCTCGCCTTCGCCGCGGCGGCCAACATCGCGGTCGGGGCGTGGCCGCTGCAGGCCGCGCTGCCCGGACTCGGCTACCGGCCGGCGTTCGTGGT
>JADGHA010000141.1 GCA_019689695.1 Micromonosporaceae bacterium
GCGCCGTAGTGCCCTAGCGGTGCGGGTGGGTGGAGGGTGGGCCGCTAGGACGATTCGCGGGCGGTTCGCCCGCCTGGCTGGGCTTGTCCGGGGCCGGGTTCGCCGTCCGCTCGGCGGCTCCGGTCGGGTGGGCCGTGGGCGCCCCGCCCTTGTCGCCTTGCTGCAGCAGCTTGTCGCAGAACTTGTCGGCGTTGTCGCGGTCCCTGCCGGTCCGGGCCGCCAGCTCCTGGAACTTGGACTCGCCCAGCGCCTTGCCGCGGTGCTCCGCGTCCCGGCCGATGTAGTCGTTGCACAGCCAGTACAGCCCGGGCGGCATCCCGGACGGGACGGCCGCCCTGCTCGGCCGGCCGGCCGGGTGGCTGGCCGGGGTGCCTGACGGGTGCGCCTTGGCGGCCTGGCTGTGCGAAGCGGCGGGGCCGGTAGAGTGCTGCGTTCCGGGGATGGTCCCGGTGGACGCGGCGAGGGCGACCCCGCCGACGCCGACCACGGTGGCGGCGAGCGCGGCGGCCTTCACGGTCAGCAGCTTCGCTAGTGCAGTTTTGATCATCGAGCGCCTCTGCGGTAGGGGAACAGAACCACGACGAGCAGCCCGGAACGCGGCGACGGCCATCTCCTCCCGCGCCAGCTCGTCGCCGCGGCCAGGCGCCTTGGCCGCGGCGAGCAGGCCGGCGAGCGGATGGTCGCCGGTGCCACGACCGTCCCGCAGGAGCCGCTCGGCGGTCCTGCGGTCGATCGAGGACTTTCGGCTACGGGTGCTCATCTCACTCCTCTCAGCGCCACAGCCGGCAGAGTCGTCACACGCTCCCCTGCGATCTGCCCAGAATCGGGTTGCGCCGCCGTGGCGGCGGCCCGCCGTCCCGGCTCATTTCCTGGGCGAGCTGGCGCAGTCCCCGGTACGCGGCGGTGCGTACCGCCCCGGCGCGCTTGCCCAGCACCTTGCCGGCGGCCTTGGCGTCCAGGCCGACCACCGCGCGCAGGAGCACCGCCTCCGCCTGGTCGCGGGGCAGCGTGGCGATGAGCGCGAGCGCGGCCCGGGTGGCGACTGCGTTGACGGCCTGGTCGGCGGTGTCCTGGGCGTCCGCGAGGTCGGCCAGCACGTCGACCGGCAGCGGCAGGCTCGGCCGCCGGCGCATGCTCCGTAGGTGGTCCAGGGCGCGGTGCCGGGCGATGGTCGCCGTCCAGCCCCGGAAGGCGTCCCAGTCCCCGCGGAACGTGGTCAGGTCGCGGGCGATCTGCAACCACGCCTCCGACGCCACGTCATCGGCGTCCTCCCCGACCAGCACCCCCAGGTAGCGCACGAGCTTCGGCTGCAACTCCCGGTAGATGGTCCGGAACGCGTCCTCGTCGCCATCCAGTGCGCGGCGGAGAGCCTCTTCGAAGGCGTCCGCGGCGGCGTCCATTCGGCGATGGCCCTTCGTGGCTAGGTGACCGGATAAGGCCGGCGTTCGCGCCGGGCCCAACCCCAGCGACCCGAGCGCGAACGCCATTCTGCACAGCGCCGCCGGGCGGGAAAACGTCACCCGGCCATTCCAGGCTCGCGTGAACCGGACACCGGGGCCGTCGCCGCGCACCAGGGTAGAACCTGGTCGCCTTCGGGTGTCGTGAGTCGGACCGCTCAATTCCGGGTACTCCCGAGCCAGCGCACCATAGACCTGGGGGGAAGGTGATCGTCGATGGGCGGTGAGCTGCGTCCGGTGCTGGTGGCCACCCCGCCAGGACTGCTGCTCCTCGCCGCCCTCTTCGACACCGCGGGCTTCATCGGCGGGTGGCCGTTCTTCGGCGCCGTGGGGTTCTGGGTGCTCGCCGCGGGCGCCGCCGCCTCTGCGGTGGCCAGCCTGCTCGGGCTGGCCGACCTGTTCGCCCTGCCGGTGCGCTCTGCGGCCCGACGGTCGGCCACCACGTACGGCTTGGTGCACATCTGGTCGCTGGGGCTGCTCGCCCTGGTCTGGCTGGCCCGAGCCGGCACCGAGCACCACCGTGTCGGTGCTGGGAAGTTCCTCGTCGAGCTGCTGGGCTTCGCCGGTATCGGCGTCGCCCGCTGGCACGGCTCGCCGGTTCCCTGGCGCGACCCGCGCCCGTCCCGATCACGGTCCTGACCACCTTGCCTGGTTGGGGAGATTTTGGCGTTTCGCCGCCACGACACGCGAGAAGGTCCCCAATCGACCTGGACGACCTATTGACCCATGTGGCCGGGTAAGACTAGCGTGCCGGCTATGACATCGATGTCATGACCCGATCGGACCTTCTTGTCGCGGGAGGGAACGTGCCGGTGACCATGCCGACCCGGAACCCGGGGGCCGATCGATGAGCGAGGCGCTCCCCGAGCCCCAGCTGCTGCCGCCGAACCAGGTCGAGCACTTCTACCGCGGCGGCGACCGGATCACGGCGATGCGCGGCGGCTCCTTCGGCCTCTACCGCCCCGAGGAGTGGATCGCCTCGGTGACCACAATGGCCGGTCAGGAGGCGCTGGGCCTGTCCCGGCTCGCCGACGGCACGCTGCTGCGCGACGCCATCGCCGCCGACCCGGAGGGCTGGCTCGGCCGGGCCCACCTCGACGCGTACGGAACCTCGACCGAGCTGCTGGTCAAGCTGCTGGACGCGGGCGAGCGGCTGCCCGTCCACGTCCATCCCGACCGGGCCTTCGCCCGCCAGCACCTCGGCCTGCCGCACGGCAAGACCGAGGCATGGATCGTCCTGGAGGCGGACGAGGGTGCCAGGGTGCGGCTCGGCTTCGCCGAACCGATGCGGCTGGCCGACGTCCGGGCGATGGCCGAGGCCCAGGACACCGAGGCGCTGGTTGGCGCGTTGCGGGCCCGTCCGGTCCGCCCCGGAGACGCGGTGCTCGTGCCGGCCGGCCTGCCGCACTGCATCGATGCCGGCCTGCTGGTGCTGGAGCTGCAGGAGCCGACCGACCTGTCGATCCTGCTGGAGTGGTCCGGCTTCGCCATCGACGGCCGACAGCAGGGACATCTGGGGCTCGGCTTCGACCTGGCCTACCAGGCGCTGCGGCTGGACGCACTGGACCAGGCCGAGCTCGACCGCCTGGTGGTCGACGGCGCGCAGGTGGCGGACACGGATCTGGCCAACCTGATGCCGGCCGCGGCCGACCCGTACTTCCGCGCCCACCGGCTGCACTCCACACAGGCCAGCGGCACGGTGGAGGCGGGCTTCGCGGTGCTGCTGGTGACCGGCGGATCGGGGCACCTGGTGAGCGCGGCGGCGGACCGGCTGGCGGTGCGGCGCGGCAACGCGGTGGTGGTGCCATGGCGGGCCGGCGCGTGGCATCTGGAGGGCGAGGTGGACGGCGTGGTGTGCCGGCCGCCACTGCCCACACCGGCGGGGACCGACTGATGACCGGTACCCAGCTGGCGGTCGGTGTCGACATGGGCACCACCCGGGTGAAGGCCCTGGCGGTGGACCTGACCGGGGCGGTGCGCGGTGAGGCGGAGCGGCGTACGCCGTGGCGGCACGACGGGGAGCGGGCCGAGGTCGACCCGGTCGAGCTGGCCACCCTCGGAATCACCGTGGCGGCCGAGGCGGCCTCCACAGTGGAGGCCAGCGTGATCGGCGTCGGCGTGACCGGCATGGCCGAGACCGGGGTGCTGGTCGACGCCCAGGACCGGCCGCTGGCCCCGGCCATCGCCTGGCACGACCCGCGGGCCGACCTGGAGACCATCGCCCAGCAGATCGGCACGGCCGAGTTCCAGGCGACCACCGGCCTGCCGCTGACCGCGCTGCCCTCGCTCGGCAAGCTGCTGTGGCTGCGGCGGCACGTCTCCGACACCAAGTCCGCGGTCCGCTTCTACTCGGTCGGGGAATGGGTGGTGCGCCGGCTCGGCGGCGCGGCCGTCGCCGAGCTCTCCCTGGCCAGCCGCACCGGGCTGCTGGAGCTTCAGCGGGCCCGGCCGTGGGACGCCGCGTTCGGGCTGCTCGGCTGCCCGCCGTTGCTCGGCGAGCCGGTGGTGGCCGGCACCCCGGTCGGCACGGCGCACGGCCCGGACGTGCCGGCGGCACTGCAGGGTGCGGTGCTGACGGTGGCCGGGCACGACCACCAGACCGCCTCGTACGGCGTCGGCGCCGCGACCGACGGCGCGCTGTTCGACTCGCTCGGCACCGCCGAAGGCCTGGTACGCACGATCCGCGCGCCGCTGCCACCGGAGCGCGTCGGCGAGCTGGCGGCGCAGGGCATGTCGGTCGGCTGGGGGGTCATCGCCGACCACCTGTGCATCCTCGCCGGGCTGCCGACCGGCCTCACGCTCGACCGGGTCGCCGGCATGGTCGGCGCGACCACCGTCACCGAGCGGCACCGGCTGGGTGAGCAGGCGGCGCAGGCGGTGCCCCCGCCGGCGCTGAGCCTGGCCGACCTGCGGTACGAGGCCTTCGGCATCAGCGGTATCACCGACGGGACCACGCCAGCCGTGCTCTGGCGCTGCGTCGTGGACGGTTTGGCGACCCGGTCGGCGCAGACGGTCGCCCGCATGGACGCGGTCGCCGGCCGGCACAGCCGGGTCGTGGTCGGCGGCGGCTGGCTGAACAACCCGGCCGTGCTCGCCGCCAAACGGCGCCAGTACCCAGAGATGCGGGTGACCGACCTCGCCGAGCCCGGCGCGTACGGCGCGGCGCTGATGGCCGCCGGCGCGGCCGGTCATCCGATATTGCCGGATCACGAGAGGTAGTGCATGCCCTTCAGCCTCGACCAGATCGCCAGCGACACCGGGCGGTTCGCGATCCTCGCCATGGACCAGCGCGGCACGCTGCGCAAGATGCTGAACAAGGCGGGCCAGCCGGCCGGCGACGCCGACATGTCATCGTTCAAAGTGGACGTCATCGGCGCGCTGTCATCCGCGGCCACCGGCGTACTCACCGACGTCGAGTACGGCGTCGCGGCGGTACGCGCGGCGAACGCCCTCGCGCCGGGTGTCGGCCTGCTCATCGCCAGCGAGTGGTCACCGCAGCGCGAGTACCACGGCGAGGTGGTCAACGAGTACGACCCGGCGCGCGGCCCGTGGTTCGTGGCCGACCACGGCGGCGTGGCGTTGAAGTTCCTGGTGCGCTGGCGGCCCGACCAGTTGCCCGGGCAGTCGGGACCGCGGCGGCCGTCCGGGGACGGCGGGCGGAACCTGGCCCAGGAGACGGTCGACGCCGTGCGCGCGGCCGTGGACGCTTGCCGGGCGTACGGTATGCCCTCGGTCATCGAGCCGCTGGTGGCCCGGCGCCCCGAAGACGACCCGGCGCTGGTCAAGCAGTTGGTCATCCGCTCCGCGGAGGTGCTCGCCGGCCTCGGCCCGGACCTGCTCAAGCTGGAGTGGCCGGGCGACGCGGACGGCTGCGAGCGGCTCACCAAGGTCTGCGGCAGGGTGCCCTGGGCGCTGCTGTCGTCCGGCGTGACGTACCAGAGCTTCGTCGACCGGGTGCTGGTCGCGATGGACGCCGGGGCCAGCGGCTACATCGCCGGCCGGGCGTTCTGGGGCGAAGCGGTGGAGCTGACCGGCGCCGAGCGGCGCCGCTTCCTGCGCACGACCGGGCTGGAGCGGATCACCGCGCTCAACGCGGCGGTCGCCGGCCGCGGCCGGTCGTGGCGCGAGGTCGCTGGGAGGTGACTGGGAGGTGACCACAGTGGACGGCAACGGGGCCGCGACTGTGCCGGTGCTCAGCGCGCACCGGGTGGTGAAGACATTCGGCCAGGTACGCGCGCTGCGCGGCGCGTCGTTCGAGGCGTACCCGGGTGAGGTGACCGCGCTGGTGGGCGACAACGGCGCGGGCAAGTCCACGCTCATCAAGATCCTGGCCGGGGCGCTCCCGCCGGACGAGGGCGAGGTGCGGGTGGACGGCGAGCTGGTCCGATTTGCCAACCCGCACGACGCCAAGGACCGCGGCATCGAGACGGTGTACCAGGACCTGGCGCTCGCACCTGACCTGGACGCCCCGGCGAACGTGTTCCTCGGCCGGGAGATCCGCCGCTTCCGGTACCTGCACAACCACGCCGAGATGCGCCGGCGCACCGCCGCCGCGTTCCGCGAGCTGGGCGTCGGGCTGGTGCAGGACATGCGGGCGCCGGTGGCGGCGTTCTCCGGTGGCCAGAAGCAGTCGGTGGCGATCGCCCGGGCGGCGATGTGGGCGTCGAAGGTCATCATCATGGACGAACCGACCGCCGCGCTGGGCGTCATCCAGACCGAGAAGGTGCTCGACCTCATCAAGCGGGTCCGCGACCGGGGAATCGCGGTCGTCTTCATCTCCCACAACCTGCCCGAGGTGCTCCAGGTAGCCGACCGCATCGAGGTGCTGCGGCTGGGCAGCCGGGTGGCCCGGTTCCGCCGTGGCGAGTCCGATGTGGACCGGCTGATCGCGGCGATCTCCGGCGCCTACACCAACGAGGAAGAGGTGACCGCGGCATGAGTACGGAGACCGAGCCGGCAACCGTGGCCGCGGAGGAGGTTACGCCGCACCGGGAGCCGGTGCTGCGTACCGTGGTCCGCAACCCCACGGTGGTCACGTTCGCGGTGCTGGTCGTCATCATCCTGGGCTTCACCGTGGCCGAGCCGTCGCTGTTCTTCCAGGGCGACAACTTCCTGCAGATCGCGCAGAACGTCGCCATCCTGACCGTGGTCAGCGTCGGTACCACGTTCGTCATCATCACCGCCGGTGTCGACCTGTCCATCCCGGCCGGGATCGTGCTCGGCGAGGTCTTCTCGGTGAAGGCGCTGGCCATGGTCGGCGGGCTGGACGCGGACGCGGACGCGACCAACGCCGGGTACATCCTGGCGGCGCTGGCCGGCGGGGTGCTGGCCGGGCTGGTCATCGGCGGGATCAACGGGCTGGTGGTGGCGTACCTGCGGGTGCCGCCGCTGCTCGCCACGCTCGGCACCCTCGGCGCCGGGCTGGGCATGGCGCTGGTTCTGCAGAAGGGCGTCAACACGGCCACCTACGCCTTGGATCCGGTCGGCCACGGGCACCTCGTCCCAGGCGTGCCCAACCTGATCTGGATCGGCTTGATCGCCGTCGTCGCGGGCTTCGTGCTGTTGCACATGGCGGTCTTCGGCCGGCACACCTACGCCATCGGATCCAACCCGGAGTCGGCCCGCCGGGCCGGCATCAACGTCGAGCGGCACCTGCTCAAGGTCTACCTCATCGGCGGCCTCACCTCCGGCATCGCCGGTTTCCTGTCCGTGTCGTACTTCAGCACCACCAGCATCGGCGGGCACTCGACCGACAACCTGCAGGCGATCACCGCGGTGGCGCTCGGCGGGACCAGCCTGTTCGGTGGCATCGGCTCGATCATCGGCACCCTGATCGGCGTGTGGATACCGGCGATCCTCAACAACGGCCTGGTGATCACCGGCGTCCAGCCGTACTGGCAGCAGGTGGCCGTGGGCTTCGTGCTGATCGCCGCCGTCTGGTTCGACCAGCTGCGTCGGCGTTCCCGTGACCGCTTCTGAGCAACCCTGTCCACGAAGGAGGAATGTCATGCGTGACCGAAGACGCGTGGTCGGTTCAGCGGTTCTCGCCGTCGGGCTGATGCTCACCACCGCTTGCGGCGGCGACGACTCCGGCTCGTCGGGCAGCTCGGGCGGCGGTGGCCTGGCGGGCAAGAAGTTCGTGCTCATGCAGGGCGTCAAGGGCGACCCGTTCTACATCTCCATGGAGTGCGGGGCCAAGGAGAAGGCCAAGGAGCTCGGCGTCGACCTGCAGGTGCAGGGTCCGGACAAGTTCGACGCCACATTGCAGAACCCGCTGCTGGACGCGGTGGCGGCGAGCAAGCCGGCCGCGTTGCTGGTCGCGCCGAACGACGTGAAGGCGTCGGCCGCGCCGCTGAAGCGGATCCAGGAGCGTGGCACCAAGGTCGTGCTGGTCGACACCACGGTGGACGATCCCAGCATCGGCGTGTCCCGGATCGCGACCGACAACAACCTCGGCGGGCAGAAGGCCGCCGAGGCGCTCAACACCCTGCTCGGCGGGGCCAAGGGCAAAGTGCTGGTGGTCAGCGTCGACCCGGGCATCTCGTCCACCGACGCCCGGGTGGCGGGCTTCAACGAGGCGGTGAAGACCAAGTACACCAACTTCACGCTGGCCTCCGACACGCAGTACTCGCACAACTCGCCGCAGACCGCGGCCAGCGTCATCCAGGCGGAGCTGCGACGCAATCCGGACCTGGTCGGCGTCTTCGCCACCAACCTGTTCACCGCGCAGGGCGTCGCCACCGGCATCCGCGCGGCGGGCAAGAGCAACCAGGTGAAGGTGGTGGGCTTCGACGCCGGACCGGACCAGATCAAGCAGCTGCAGGCCGGTGACGTGCAGGCCCTCGTCGCGCAGAAGCCGTACGACATCGGCGTGCAGGGCGTGGAGCAGGCGGCGAACGCGGTGGAGGGCAAGCCGGTAACGGCGAAGATCGACACCGAGTCGCTCATTGTCACCAAGGACAACCTCAACGATCCCGAGGTCAGCAAGTACATCTACAAGGACAGCTGCTAGCCGCCGTACCTCCAGGGAGGGCGGCCGCCAGCGCCCCCTCCCTGGAGGTGAACAGGAGTGATATGCAACTCGGCACCGTACGCAGGCTCACCCGGCTCGCCACCACCGACGGGTTCCTCTGCATCGCGGCGATGGACCACCCGGAGAACTATGTGGAGCTGTTCGACAAGGACGTCTCCCGTGTGCCGCACGAGACGGTCGTACGCTCCAAGTTGGAGCTCGCCGCCGAGCTGGCCCGGCACGCCTCCGGGCTGCTGCTGGATCCAGTCTGGTCGCTCGGCCCGGCGATCGCCACCCGGACCCTGCCCGGCACGGTGGGCCTGGTGGCGCCCATCGAGCAGCTCACCTACACCGGCTCGGGCTTCGCGCTGGACACCCGACTTCGTCCGAAGTGGACTCCAGAGAAGATCGCGAAGCTCGGCGTGGACGGAATCAAGCTGTACCTGTCCTACCGTGCCGACCTCCCCGAGGTCGCGGCAGAGCAGCGCAAGCTTGTCGCCGACCTGGTCTCCACCTGCCGCACCCTGCAGATGCCACTCATCGTTGAGCCGATCTGGTACCCGCTGCCGGGTGAAGATCCGGCTGAATCGGCCGTGCAGCGGCAGCGCGCCGCCGCGATCGTCGCCGCGGCCGCGGAGTTCAGCCTGCTCGGCGTGGACGTGCTCAAGGTCCAGTTCCCCGGGTCGGTGGCGTCGGCGGCGCAGCGCGCGTCGGCCCAGGCGGCGGCCCGGGACCTGGCGGCCGGGGTCGGCGTGCCATGGGTCCTGCTCAGCGAGGGGGCCGGGTTCGATGACTTCGCCGTGCAGATGGAGATCGCTGCACGGGCCGGGGCCAGCGGCTACATCGCCGGGCGGGCGGTGTGGGGCGACGCGGTGGGCAACCTGCCGGAGGCCGAGCGGC
>JADGHA010000142.1 GCA_019689695.1 Micromonosporaceae bacterium
GGAGTTGGGTATAAGAGACAGGCCGATGGAGCTGGCGGCAGAGGCGCTGCGCGGCGGGCTGGAGGTGGCCCGGGCGGCGGGCTGCCATGTCGCGGGTGGGCACAGCGTGGACGATCCCGAGCCCAAGTACGGCATGGCCGTCACCGGGGTCGCCGATCCGGACCGCTTGCTGCGCAACGATGCCGGCCGCGCCGGGCAGCCGTTGACGTTGACCAAGCCGCTCGGCATCGGGGTGCTCAACAGCCGGCACAAGGCCACCGGCGAGCTTTTCCCGCACGCCGTCGCCGCGATGACCGAGCTCAACCGGGACGCGGCGGCGGCGGCGCTGGCGGCGGGTGCGGTGTGCGCGACCGACGTGACCGGGTTCGGCCTGCTGGGGCACCTGCACAAGCTGGCGCGGGCGAGCCGGGTCACCGCGGTGGTCGACGCGGCCAGTGTTTCCTATCTGGACGGTGCGCGGGAGGCGTTGCGCGCCGGGTACGTCAGCGGGGGCACCAGGCGGAACCTGGCCTGGGTGCGGCCGTACCTGGACGCGCCCGGGGTGTCCGAGGACGAGCTGCTGCTGCTCGCCGACGCGCAGACCTCAGGCGGGCTCCTCGTCGCCGGGGAGGTCCCGGGCTACCCGGTCGTCGGCGAGCTGGTCCCGGCCCGGGCCGACGGCACCACGCTCGTCGTCCGCTGAGCCGGCCGGCGCCCGCCCCCCGGCGCCCCCGCCCGCGTCCGCTGCGCTTTGTTCCAGCCGTGCCCGCTGCGGCACGACGGTGTACCGGGGGTCCTTTGTGGAGGCTACGCCGGCCGCGAAGATGCCGAACCGGGTCAGCGCCCCGGCCGCCAGCAGCGCGGCGCCGGAGAGCGCCGAGACCAGCCGGGCACGCCGTCGCCGGCTGTCGCGTCGGGCTCCCCCGAGCACGGCGCCGGCGATCCCGGCCGCGGTGAGCGCCTGGCTGGCCCGCAGCAGTGCCCCGGCCCGCCCCGACCGGTAGGGCTCGCCGGTCAGGCCCAGCGTGCTCGCCAGCCGGTGCGAGGCGGCCAGCTCCATGGCCGCGCCGGCGACCGCGAGCCGCCGGGCGGGGCCGGCCTCGGCGGTGGGCGCGGCCAGCAGTCCCGCTCCGGCGGCGCTGGCCAGCGCACTGCCGGCGAACGCGAACGGCAGCTGGGGGTACGCCTCGTGCCAGGACGGCACCGCGGTGTCGGCCAGCAGGACGGCCGTGTACGTGGCGAGTGCCGGGGCCAGGCCGGCGGCGGCCAGCCCTGCCGCCCGGCCGGCGGCCGGCGCGACCCCGGTCAGCTCCGCGGCCGCGGCGAGCCCGGCGGCGGGGCCGAACGCGGTCAGCGTCCAGGTGCCGATCGACATCGGGGAGGTGGGTTTGACCACACGCAGCATGTGGTGGAAGCGCGCCGGCCGGCCGAGATCGTGGATGAGAAAGGCGGCGCCGGCGGCGACCGCGCCCAGCGCGGTCAGCCGGCCGGACCGGCGCAGGGCGGGCCGGCGGGTGAGGTCGGCGCCGGCGGCGAGCAGCGCGGAGCCGGCGGCCAGGCCGCCGCAGAACAGGTACGCCGGGATGTCCGGCCGCCAGACCGGCGTCTTGACGATCTGCCTGCCGTAGTAGGACTTCATGAGGAGCCTCCGACGAACGACGCCACCACCGCGGCGGCCATGGCGAGGGCGGCGAGGCCGGCGCGGCGCCACATGGCGGGCAGGTCCCGGGTGGTGACCACCGGGTCCGGTGGCAGCCCGTAGACCTCGGGGTCGTCGAGGAGCAGGAAGAACGCGCCGTCCCCGCCAACGCCGTCGGCCGGGTCGTGGCCGTACAGCCGGGCCTGCGCCACCCCCTCGCCGTGCAGCTGCTCCAGCCGGCGGGCGGCCCGGTCGCGCAGCTCGTCCAGCGGTCCATACTGGATCGACTCGGTGGGGCAGGCGGTCGCGCAGGCCGGCATCAGGCCGCCGCCGCTTCCGGCCCGCCCGCCGTCGCCACCCGCGCGTATCCGGTCGTAGCACATCGTGCACTTCCACGCCCGGCCATCGCCCTGGCGCTGGTCGATCACTCCGTACGGGCAGGCGGGGACGCAGTAGCCGCAGCCGTTGCAGATGTCCTCCTGCACGACAACCGTGCCGAACTCGGTCCGGAACAGCGAGCCGGTGGGGCAGACGTCCAGGCAGGCGGCGTGCGTGCAGTGCTTGCACACGTCCGACGACATCAGCCACCGCAGGTCGCCGTCGTGCGTCTGCTCGACGAAGGCGACGTGTCGCCAGGTGTTCGCGTCCAGCTGGCCGGTGTTGTCGAAGGACATGCCCAGCAGGTCCAGCCCGTCCGTGGGAATCGCGTTCCACTCCTTGCACGCCAC
Organism: Micromonosporaceae bacterium; assembly: GCA_019689695.1. Taxonomy (GTDB): domain Bacteria; phylum Actinomycetota; class Actinomycetes; order Mycobacteriales; family Micromonosporaceae; genus JADGHA01. Next base: position 2,347 of record JADGHA010000142.1, read on the forward strand.
CTCGCACGCCTTGCACCCGATGCAGATGCTGGTGTCGGTGAAGAAGCCCATCCGCTCCGCCACGCTCACCCCTTCCGTAGCCCGGCCCGCCGCAGGTAGCCGTCGACGTACCTGCGCAGCTCCGGCCCGGTCGGGCGCCGGCCGGGTCGCAGGTCGCAGGTGCCGACCTTGCTCTCCTGGATCAGGACGTTCGGGTCGAGCACGATCCCGAACAGGTCGTTGGCCGAGTCGCCCACGGACAGCCCGGCCCCTCCCCAGTGGTACGGCAGCCAGATCTGGTGGATCGTGCGGCCCGCCACCCTGAGCGGGGTGAGCCGGTCGGTGACCATCACCCGGGCCTCCACCACCGCCCGCGCGGTGACCACGTGCGCCCAGTCCAGATGGGACAGTCCCCGCTCGGCGGCCAGCTCCGGCGACACCTCGATGAACATCTCCGGCTGCAGCTCCGACAGGTACTCCAGGTGGCGGCTCATCCCGCCGGCCGTGTGGTGCTCGGTCAGCCGGCTGACCGTGAAGACGTACGGGAACACCGCGCTGATCGGGTCGAGCGGGTTGTCCGGCCGCGGGTAGGTCTTGCGGGCCGGGTTGGACTGCTGCCGGTACAGCGGGTTGGCGACAGGCGACTCGGCTGGCTCGTAGTGGGTCGGCAGCGGACCGTCGATCAGCCCGGTCGGCACGTACAGCCAGCCCTTCCCGTCGGACTGCATGACGAACGGATCGTCGCCGGCGATGGCGGCGACGCCGGTGGCGCCCAGCGGCGGCCGGTAGGACGGGTCCTTGTCCGCCTCGAAGTCCGGCACGTCGTGGCCGGTCCACCTGCCCTTCCCGGCGTCCCACCAGACGTACGCCTTGCGCGGGCTCCAGGGACGCCCGGATGGGTCGGCCGAGGCGCGGTTGTAGAGCAGGCGCCGGTTCATCGGCCACGCCCAGCCCCATTCGGCGGCCACCCAGCTCTGCTCCGCGCCGGGCCTGCGCCGTGCCGCCTGGTTCACGCCGCCGGCGAACACTCCACTGTAGATCCAACATCCGCAGGCGGTGGATCCGTCGTCCTTCAACGCCGTGTACCCGGACACGGGCTCACCGCTGGCCACCTCGAACCCGTTGATCTCCCGGAGCACGGCCGTCGCGCTCGGCTCGTCGTGCTGCCCGGAGACCGGGTAGTCCCAGGCCAGGTCCAGCACGGCGCGGTCGCGGGGCAGGGTGGACGCGGCCAGCTTCTGCCGGATGATGCGACCCAGGTGGTAGACGAACCACAGCTCCGAGCGGCAGTCCCCGGGCGGGTCGACGGCCTTCTCCCGCCACTGCAGCAGCCGCTGCGTCTGGGTGAACGAGCCCTCCTTCTCCACATGGGACGCCGCAGGCAGGAAGAACACCTCGGTGCGGCACTCCTCCGGCACGAGCTCACCGGTGGCCACCTCCGGCCCGTCCTTCCAGAACGTGGCGCTCTCCACCAGGTACAGGTCGCGCACCACCAGCCAGTCCAGGTTCGCCATGCCCAGCCGCTGCGCACGGCCGTGCGCCGAGCCGACCGCCGGGTTCTGGCCGAGCAGGAAGTACCCCTTGACCTTCCCGTCGACCATGTTCAGCACCGTCTGGTACGTGCCGTGGTCGCCGGTCATCCGGGGCAGGTGGCCGTAGCAGTAGTCGTTCTCCGCGGTCGCCGCGTCGCCCCAGTACGCCTTCAGCAGGCTGACCGCGTACGCCCGGGCATCCGCCCAGAAGCCCTTCTGCCCCGGATGGCGGATCGCCGCCACCCAGTCGGAGAAGCTGGCGTGCTGGGCGTGGTGCGGCATCGGCAGGTAACCGGGCAGCAGGTTGAACAGCGTCGGGATGTCCGTCGACCCCTGGATGCTGGCGTGCCCGCGCAGGGCCAGCACTCCCCCGCCGGGCCGGCCCACGTTGCCCAGCAGCAGCTGGATGATGGCGCCGGTGCGGATGTACTGGACGCCGACGGTGTGCTGGGTCCAGCCCACCGAGTAGACCAGCGCGCTGGTGCGCTCCCGCCCGGAGTTGCGGGTCCACGCCTGGCAGACCTCGAGGAACTTCTCCCGCGGCACACCGCAGACCCGCTCCACCATCTCCGGCGTGTACCGGGCGAAGTGCCGCTTGAGGATCTGGTAGACGCAGCGCGGGTGCCGCAGGGTCTCGTCCCGCTCGGTCCCGGCGGGGATGGGCGGGCCGTGCGACTCGTGCCGCAGCGGGCGTGCGGTCTCCCGGTCGGCGTCCGTGTCGCCGCTGTCCGGCGCGTGGCCCGCGTACTGCCAGCTGCCCGGGTCGTAAACGCCCTTCTCCGGGTCGAAGCCGGAGAACAGCCCGTCCAGGTCCTCGGTGTCCTGGTAGGACTCGTCCACAATGGTGGCCGCGTTGGTGTAGGCCAGCACGTACTCCCGGAAGTCCAGCTCGTTGCCGAGGATGTAGTTGACCACCCCGCCGAGGAAGGCGATGTCCGTCCCGGCCCGGATCGGCACGTACGTGTCGGCCAGCGCGCTGGTCCGGGTGAACCGGGGGTCGATGTGGATCACCGTGGCGCCGCGCCGCTTCGCCTCCATCACCCACTGGAAGCCGACCGGGTGGCACTCGGCCATGTTGGAGCCCTGGATGATGATGCAGTCCGCGTTCGCCAGGTCCTGCTGGAACGTGGTGGCGCCGCCGCGGCCGAAGCTGGTCCCCAGACCGGGAACCGTGGAGGAGTGTCAAATCCGGGCCTGGTTCTCGATCTGCAGCGCTCCCAAGGCGGTGAACAGCTTCTTGATGAGGTAGTTCTCCTCGTTGTCCAGAGTGGCCCCGCCGAGGCTGGCGATGCCCAGGGTGCGGTGCAGCGGTCGGCCCTGCTCGTCGACGTCCTCCCAGGTCTGCGCGCGGGCGGCGAGCACCCGGTCGGCGATCATGTCCATCGCCGTGGCCAGGTCCAGCTCCTCCCAGTCGGTGCCGTACGGCCGCCGGTAGAGCACCCGCCGCTGCCGCCGCGGGCTGGTGACCAGGCTCTTGCTCGCCGCGCCCTTGGGGCACAGCCGGCCACGCGAGATCGGGCTGTCCGGGTCGCCCTCGATCTGGGTGACCCGGCCGCCGGAGACGTAGACCCGCTGGCCGCAGCCGACCGCGCAGTACGGGCAGACCGACCTGGCCACCGAGTCGGCGGTCTCGGTCCGGGAGGTGAGCGCGGCGGTCCGGGGTGAGCGGACCGCCTCGCCGCGGCCGGTCGGGTCGTCGCCGGCGAGCTGCCGGTAGACCGGCCAGCCTTCGATCCAGCTGCGCACGCCCATGGCGCCGCCTCAGCGCAGCCGGGCGGTCAGGCCGCTGGCGAGGATCTCCGCCTCCAGGTCGGTCACCTCCACGCCGGACTCGGCGCGCAGCTCCGCCTGGGTGTAGATGATCTGCCCGCGGCCGGCCGGCGGGGCCTCGCGGGCGGCCATGACCTGCACGTCGCCGTCCACCAGGACGAGTACCGGATCATCGTCACCGGACTGGGCCAGTGCCCGGATGTCGTCAGCGGTAACCGTCACCATGGCCGCAGACTGCCCGCAACCGCCGCCGCTCAAACAGTCGACGGGGCCGATTCTGTGCGCACGGGGCCGCCCACGCCCGGCGGGACGTTACGCAGAGTAGTTAACATTCCGCCCCTTGTGATCTTCTCTCCAGAATGGAACTATCTCTCCCGGCCGGCTGCACCCCGCAGTGGCGCTCCTGTACCCCGTGCTCGTTGCGTTCCACTGGGAAGCTGATGAACTACCGGGTTGGCGCTTCGCCGCCACCGGCCGTCCGACGGCGAGGCGGTCGTGTGGCTGGCTGACGACCTCTACCTCGTGGCTCATCACGACCACACCGGCCGGCCGCACCTGCACCCCCGTGCGATCCAGCTCGGGCTGGCCGCGGCCCTGCTCGGCGAGCTGATGCTCGCCGACCGGATCGCCGTCCAGCATGGCCGGATCTACGTGCGCAACCAGCAGCCGCCGCCGGACGCGCTGGCGCACACCATCCTGGACCGGCTCGCCGGTCAGCAGCCGCATTGCGACCTGCGGACAGAGCTGTCGGTCATCGGCGGCAGCGCCGCGCAGGCGGTCGCCCACCGGCTTGAACGCGCCGGCCTGGTGCACTACGTCCAGACCCGTCGCCTGACCCGCACCACCGGCCGCTGGGTCCCGACCGATCCCACCCAGGCGGCCTGGCGCACCGCCCGGCTACGCCAGCTGCTGTCCAGCCGCGACGAGGTGACCTGGCACGACGTCATCCTGGTCGCGCTGCTGTCGGCGATCGGGGCGGCCGGGCGCGTGCTGCGCGACGCCGATCCCCAGGCCCGCCTCCGGCTCAAGGGCATCCTGGCCCAGCTGCCCGGGTCCGTCGCGGAGCTGGTCACGCACACCGAGGCCGCGGTGGGCAACGCCATCTTGGCGCAACGAAGGTAACCCCCTCCACTCACAAGGGAGCTCCGCATGGCAGACCCCCTCGCGCTCAGCCCGAGCTCGGCGTCGCTGGCCAGGGACCGGTTGGGCGTTCCGTCCGTGGTGTTCTTCATCCTCAGCGCCGTGGCGCCGCTGACGGTCATCGGCGGCGTGGTCACCACGGCCTACGCGGTGACCGGCCTGACCGACATCCCGGCCGCGTTCATCGCCGTCGCGCTCATCCTCGCCATCTTCAGCGCGGGGTATGTGGCGATGGCCCGGCGCATCGTCAACGCCGGCGCCTTCTACTCGTTCATCTCGCGCGGCATCGGCCGGCCCGTCGGGGTGGCCGCCGCCATGGTCGCCGTGCTGGCGTACAACGGCCTGCAGTTCGGCCTCTACGGCGCGTTCGGGCCGCAGGCGGCGGCGTACTTCGGCGACAAGTTCGGCTGGGACCTGTCCTGGTGGGTCTACGCCCTGGCGGCCTGGGCGGTGACCGCCGTCCTCGGCGTGCTCGCCGTCGACCTCAACGGCCGGGTGCTGGCCGTCCTGCTCACCGCGGAGCTGGTCATCATCGTGGTCCTCACCATCAGCGGGCTGGCCGACCCGGCCGGTGGCGTCAGCTTCGCCACCCTGTCCCCGGAGGACCTGTTCACCTCTGGGGTCGGCGCCGCCCTGGTGATCGGGATCCTCGGGTTCGTCGGCTTCGAGCAGTCCGCGGTCTTCTCCGAGGAGGCCAAGGACGCCCGCCGCACCGTGCCCACCGCCACCTACCTGTCCCTGGCCGTCATCGGCGTGGTCTACGCCGCGGCGAGCTGGGCGATGGCGGTGCACTACGGCGACGACCAGGTGGTCGCCACCGCCCAGGAGCAGGGCCCGGGCACGCTGTTCGGGATGGGCGGGCAGACCTCCGGCGAGATCGCCCAGGTGCTCTTCCTCACCAGCCTCTTCGCCGCCATGATCAGCTTCCACAACGCGGTCGCCCGGTACATGTTCGCGCTCGGCCGGGAGCGGGTGCTACCGGGCGGGATGGGCCGCACCTACGCGCGCACCGGCTCGCCGATCGTCGCCTCGGTGGTGCAGAGCGTGTTCGGCCTCGCGGTCATCATCCTGTACGCGGTCGCCGGCTGGGACCCGTTCGTCAGGCTGTTCTTCTGGATCGGCACCACCGGCGGGTTCGGCGTCCTTCTCCTGCTCGCGGCCACCAGCGCCAGCGTGGTCGGGTTCTTCGCCCGCGATGCGCAAGGGGAGAACGTCTGGCGCCGCCTGATCGCCCCGGCCATCGCGTTCGTGGCTCTGGTGGCGATCGCCTCCAAGGCGGTGGACGACTACGCCACCCTGCTCGGCGTCGCCCCGGGCTCGACCGAGAGCTGGCTGCTGCCCACCATGTACGGGGTCGCGGCGGTGATCGGGCTCTGCTGGGCCCTGGTGCTGCGTGCCACCCGGCCGCAGGTGTACGCGGCGATCGGTCTCGGCGCGAACGCCGCGACCGGCCACACCACGCCGCTGCTGCCTCCTGACCAGACCGGCGGCGCGGCGGAGGCGGGTGTCGACCGCCAGCAGCCAGTGGGTTAGCCAGCCGCCAACCGTCCACACCCGGGTATTCACGGCAGGGGCGCGGGTGGCCCCACACCACCGCCCGGGCATCGGGCATCGCCAGCCTCGATGTCCGGGCGGTTGCCTGCCGTGCGGCCCGCGCCGGCCGCTCAGCGCCCGCGGTGGCAGCGGCCGGGCCGGAACGCGTCTGCCGCCGGTGCCAGGCCCCCGGCCCCGCTGCCGGGTCGGAATTGTAAGGGATCCTATCGGTAGTACGAGTTACCGGATGGGCGCGTCCGGCGCGGGTGCCCGTTGCGCGTCCCATCCAGCGCGGTAATTCCGTCGGACGAATACGCCGAATTGCCGGCAGCGGTGGTTGCGGCTGGCGGCCGTTTCGGGCCACACTGACGAGCGATCCATTCGTACCATTTTCCGGCCGGGGGAGACGATGGCTAAACAGGTGATCACGAGTCTCATTGACGACCTCGATGGGAAGCCGGCGACCCAGACAATCGAATTCGGGCTCGACGGCGTCAACTACACCATCGACCTGTCCGACCGTAACGCCGACAAGCTGCGCGCCGCGCTGCACCCCTACATCGACGCCGGCACCCGGGTCGGCCGGGTCACCACCGGGCGCCGGGCTCCTTCGCGCACGGCAGCGTCGACGCGGACCAGCCGCGACCAGACCGCGGCGATCCGCGAGTGGGCGGCCAAGGCGGGGTACGAGATTTCCAACCGGGGGCGCATTCCGGCCCGGATCGTCGCGGCGTACGAGGAAGCGCACCGCTAATTGCGCCGCCGCATTACCCGCATGCCGGGGCGCGGCGCTATCCGCGGCGCGGAGACTTTCCGGTCCCGCGGCTGACGCAAACCGCGCGCCACAGCGGCCGCGGGCCGCGGTGGCGCGCGGTGCGCAGCATGTAGTTCCGCGCGTGCGGGCTTTCCCGGCACGCTGACCGGCGGCGCCGCCCGGTCGCAATTTAGCCTACGGGGCCCGTGTCCCACCCC
>JADGHA010000143.1 GCA_019689695.1 Micromonosporaceae bacterium
CGGGGGGGGGGGGCGCGGCCGCCCCGCACCCCCCCGCCCCCCCCCGGCTCCCCTGAAGGTAGTACTGTACCTACCTTACAAGGATCGGGCAATGCCGTCGCGGCCCGCTGGACGCGCGGCGTGCGAATATCCAGGAATGAGCACGGGCACCCTGATCACGGTGGCGCCGACCGGGGCGGAGTCGGCCAAGGCGCAGGTGCCGGCGTTGCCGGTCACGCTGGACGAGCTGGTGACCACGGCCAGGGAGTGCGAGGCGCTGGGCGCCGCGGTGATCCACGTGCACATCCGCGACGACCGCGCCGAGCCGACGCTGGACCTGGGCCGGCTGAAGGACACGGTGGCGGCGTTGCGGGAGCAGACCGAGCTGGTCATCCAGCTCTCCTCCGGCGGCGCGGTCACCGACTCCGAGGCCGACCGGCTGGCCGTGCTGGACGCCGGTCCGGAGATGGCGTCCTGCACCATGGGCACGGTCAACTTCGGCGACGACGTCTTCCTCAACCGGTGGGAGTTCATCGTCGAGCTGCACACGCGCATGCAGGAGCGGGGCGTGGTGCCCGAGTACGAGATATTCGACCTCGGCCACCTGGTCTCGCTGCGGCGGCTGCTGGAGAAGTACGGGCTGCCCGCGGGCGGGCACGTGCACGTGGACTTCGTGATGGGCGTGCCGGGCGGGATGGACGGGACGGTGCAGACTCTGGTCGCCGCCCTGCAGCAGCTGCGCGACCTGCCCGAGGGGACCACCTTCTCGGCGACCGGCATCGGCCGCACCACGCTGCCGGTGATGATGGCCGCGCTCGCCGCCGGTGGGCACCTGCGGGTCGGCATGGAGGACACGCTGACCTACGCCAAGGGCCAGCCGGTCGAGTCCAACATGCAGCTGGTGGCGCGGGCGGTGAGCTTCGCGCAGCTGGCCCAGCGCCCGCCGATCGACCCGGCGCAGGCCCGTCGCATGCTCGGGATCCGATGAGCTACTCCGGCGGGGTACTGCTCGCGGAGGTCGTCCGGTCAGGATTCGTCGAGAGCCGTCACCATGGCTCGGTGGTGGTGCTGTCGGCGGACGGGCGGGTCGCGGCGGCCGCCGGGGACGTGACCGGCCCCATCTTCCCCCGGTCGTCCAACAAGCCGATGCAGGCGGTCGGGATGCTCCGCGCCGGGCTGCACCTGGCGTCGGCCGCCGATCTGGCGTTGGTGTGCGGGAGCCACTACGGCGAGGACTTCCACGTGGCCCGGGTACGCGCGCTGCTGCACGGCGCCGGGCTGGACGAGTCCCGGCTGCACTGCCCGCCCGATCTCCCGCTGCTGGCGGCGGCTCGGGACGCCGTGCTGCGCGCGGGCGGCGGGCCGGCCCGGGTCCAGATGAACTGCTCCGGCAAGCACACCGGAATGCTGCTGACCTGCCTGGCCGCCGGCTGGCCGCTGGACGGGTACTGGCAGCCGGAGCACCCGCTCCAGCTGCGCATCCGGTCCACTGTGGAGGAACTGGCCGGCGAGCGGGTGGCGGCGGTCGGGGTGGACGGGTGCGGCGCGCCCGTCCTGGCGATCTCCCTCACCGGGCTGGCCCGGGCGTTCCTGCGGCTGGTCTCCGCCCGCCCGGGCACCCCCGAGGCGACGGTGGCCGCCGCCATGCGGGCCCATCCGGAGCTGGTCGCCGGGACCGGGGCCGACGACACCCGGCTGATGCAGGGCGTGGCGGGCCTGCTCGCCAAGGGCGGTGCGGAGGGCGTGGTGGCGGTCGGCGTCCCGGGGCGCGGAGCGGTCGCCCTGAAGATCGACGACGGTGCCATGCGGGCCCGGATGCCGGTGCTGGTCGCGGCCCTGCGCCGGCTCGGGGTCGACGCGCCAGTCCTGGACGACCTCGCCCAGCCCCCGCTGTTCGGCGGCGGCGCCAGGGTCGGCTCGGTCACCGCGGTGTGGGGATAGCCGGAAGCGGCGATGTGGGCATCCTCACGCTAGCTCTCGCAAGCATTTCGCTTGCAGCTGCAAGCGCGCCGGACTAGCGTGCGGATACGTGGCGACCCCCAGAGACGTGCCGCGCGACATCGGCACCTTCATCCGCGACCTGCGCCGCAACGCGCGCATCTCGCTGCGGCAGCTGGCTGAACAGGCCGGAGTCAGCAACCCGTACCTGAGCCAGGTCGAGCGCGGCCTGCGCAAGCCGAGCGCGGAGGTGCTGCAGCAGATCGCCAGCGCCCTGCGCGTGTCGACCCCGCTGATGTACCTGCGCGCCGGCCTGCTGGACGCGAAGGACGGGCAGGGGGTGCTCGCCGCGATCGCCGCGGACCCCGACCTGACCGTGGCCCAGAAGCAGTCACTGAGCCAGATCTACGAGACGTTCCGGCGGGAGAACTCCCGCGCCAAGGCAGACACCGCAACCGCGGAGGAAGGGTAGGACCCCATGAGCCAGCCCACCAAGAAGAGGATTCCCGGTCCCGTCTACGCCGCGGCGGGCGCCGGCGAGCTGGCCTACCAGCAGCTGCGCAAGCTTCCCGCGGTGCTGACCCAGCTGACCGGCAAGGCCGCCGCGAGCACCGCCGAGCTGCGCGAGAAGGCGGTGGCGAACTCTTCCGGCCTGCGCGGCAAGGCCGCCATCGGCACCGCCGAGCTGCGTCAGACGGCCGCTGCGCGCTCGGCCGAGCTGCGCGAGGTCGCCCGCCGCAACGCTGGCGTGTTCCTGGCCAGCGCGCAGGCGGCCCAGGAGAAGGCTGTTGCGGTGTACGAACAGCTGGTTGCCCGCGGTGCGCGGGTGATCGGCCAGTCCGCCGGCGCCGCCCGCACTGGCGCCGAGCTCGAGGCCGACGCCACCCGCGCCGAGCTCGAGGCCGACGCCACCGGCGCCGAGCTCGAGGCTGACGCTGCGTCCGGCCGGCCTGCCACGGCCGAAGCTTCGGCGCCGGCTCCGGCCCGGCGGGCATCGTCGGCATCCGCCCCGGCCAAGGCCGCCAAGGCCGCGAAGGCGGTCAAGCGCACCCGCACTGCCGCCGGGAAGTGAGACCGGCATAAGCTGATAGACATGGCCGTCGCTGCGCCGATCTTCTTCGACGACATCACCCGGTACATCAACCTGGTGTTGTTCCTCTTCACGCTGGTCATCGAGGGCGTGGCGTTCGTGCACTGCCTGACCCAGCGGTCGGATGCGTTCCCGGCGATCGGCACCCTGCCGAAGGGTGCCTGGCTCGGCATCGTCGGCATCACGCTGTTGCTGACCGTGCTGTTCTTCCAGCCGGGCATCAACCTGTTCGGGCTGATCGGCATCACCGCCGCGGCGATCTACCTGCTGGACGTACGGGTCGGGCTGCGGGACGTCGCGGACGGCCACGGCCCGTGGTGAGCCCGCGGAAAGCGGCGGCGGGGTGAGGGACTTCCGCTGGCCCCCGCCGCCGGACGGCGGCCCGCGGACCTACGGTCCCGGCCCGTCCGCACCGCGGACCGGGCGGCCGTCGCTGCCCGAGCCGGCCACTGAGCTGGTCCCCACCCCGCACGGCGTCACCCTGGAACGGCTGGTCACCGGCTCGGGCGACCCGGTGACGGTGTTCGCCCACGGGCTGGCCAGCGGCATCGCCGAGACCCGCCCGCTGGGCAGTGCGGTACCCGGCCGCAAGGTCTTCTTCCACTTCCGTGGCCACGGCCGGTCCGCCGCGCCGGCCGGTCCGTGGACGTACGTCGATCTCGCCCGGGACCTGCGGGCGGTGGCCGACCTGTCCGGCGCCACCCGGGCCGTCGGCGTGAGCCTCGGCGCGGGCGCGCTGTGCCGGCTGCTCGCCGACAGCCCGGAGCGGTTCGAACGGGTGGTCTTCTTCCTGCCCGCCGCGATCGACGAGCCGCGGCCGGCGCCCGCCCGGCAGCGGCTGAGCCGGCTGCTCGCCGCGCTGGAGGACGACGACGTCGGCGCGGTCGCCGACGCGGTGGCGGCCGAGGCGCCGCCATCCGTCCGCAACACCCCGGCCGCCTGGGCGTACTTCCGGCAGCGCATCGACCAGCTGATGCGCGACGGCCTCGCTCCCGAGTTGGCCAGCCTCTCCGACCAGGTGCCGGTCGCGGACCGGGCGGAGCTCACCGGCGTACGGGCGAGGGTGCTGGTCATCGGCTGTGTCGGCGACGACCTGCACCCGGTCCAGGTGGCCGAACAGCTCGCCGAGGTCCTGCCCAGGGCCGCGCTGCACGTGTACGACAAGCCCGGCGTGCTGTGGAACCAGCGCGCTGACCTACGCCAGCGCATCTCCACCTTCCTGGGCGAGGGTGCCGACGGCCGCGGGGCGGACGGCAGCGAAGGCGGAGCCGGCGGCAGGGGATAGGTTGCCGGTATGGGTGTGACACATCATGGCCGGACCTACCGGCTCGACCTGGCCGACCCGACCCTGCGCGAGTGGGAGTGCACGGTCCTGGACGCCGACCCTGAGCAGGGGATCGTGCTGGACCGGTCCGCGTTCTACCCCGGTGGCGGGGGACAGCCTCCGGACCACGGCGTGCTGCTCTGGCAGGGCGTGCAGACCCGCATCGTGGGCACCCGCAAGGGTGACGACCTCTACCTGATACCGGCCGAGGGCGATCCGCTGCCGCTGGCCGGCACCACCGTGGTCGGCGCGGTCGAGGACCCGCGGCGCACGATGCTCATGCGAACGCACTCCGGCCTGCACGTGCTGTGCGGCGTGGTGTTCCGCGACTTCGGCGCCCTGGTCACCGGCGGCAACATGGAGCCGGGCGAGGCGCGGATGGACTTCAACCTGCCCGAGGTGCCGCCCGACTTCAAGCTGCGGCTGGAGGAGCTGGTCAACGCGGAGGTGGCGGCCGACCGCAAGGTGGCGGTGAAGGTGCTTCCCCGCGCCGAGGCGCTGGCGCTGCCGGACATCATCCGCACCCAGTCGAACCTGATCCCGGAGGACGAGCAGGAGATCCGCATCGTCGACATCGTCGGGCTGGACGTCCAGGCCGACGGCGGCACGCATGTCGCGTCGACCGCGCAGATCGGCAAGGTCCAGGTGGTGAAGGTGGAGAGCAAGGGCAAGGCGAACCGCCGGGTGCGGATCCGCCTGGTCTAAGTTCGTACCCGTGGAGCTGGTGCTGGTCGAAGGCGACATCACCGCCCAGCGGGTGGACGCTGTCGTGAACGCCGCCAACTCGTCGCTGCTGGGTGGCGGCGGGGTGGACGGCGCGATCCACCGCAAGGGCGGGCCAGCGATCCTCGCCGAGTGCCGGCGGCTGCGGGCGACCAGCTACACCCGCGGGCTGCCGGTTGGGGAGGCGGTGGCGACCACGGCGGGGAACCTGCCGGCGCGCTGGGTCGTGCACACGGTCGGTCCGGTGTGGAGCGCGCAGGAGGACCGCTCGCCGCTGCTGCGCAACTGTTACACCAACGCCCTGCGGGTGGCTGACGAGCTCGGCGCCACGACAGTGGCGTTCCCGCTCATCTCCTCGGGCGTCTACGGCTGGCCAGTGGACGACGCGGTACGCCAGGCGCTGGCGATCCTGCTGCCCGCGACGCCGCGGAACCTGGCAGAGGCGCGGCTGGTCCTCTTCGGACAGCCCACCTACGAAACTGCCGTGCGGGTGCGGGATCAGCTGGGGTAGAGCCCGACCAGCACCGCGCTGGCCAGCGTTTCGTCCAGCAACGAACTGCGGACGTCGTCGGCCGTGGGACTGTCGGGCAGCGCCGCCGGCAGGGGGAGGGCGTAGAGCCGGAAGAAGTACCGGTGTGGCTCGTCATCCGGCGGCGGGTGCGGGCCGCCCCAGCCCAGCTTGCCGAAGTCGTTGGTCCACTCCTGCCCGCCCGCGGGCACCTCGCCCTCGGCGACTCCGGTGCTGGCCGGGTCGATGCCGGTGACCAGCCAGTGCAGGAAGGGCTGCGCCACGACGTCCTCGTCCTCGCACATCAGCACCAGCTCCACGCTGCCCTCGGGCACGCCGGTCCAGACCAGGGGCGGGGAGATGTTGCCGCGGTCCAGGGCGAACCGGTCGGGCATCGGGCCCTCGTCCGGGAACGCGGGACTGGTCAAGGTCAGATACGTCGTGGTCACTGCCTCCCCATACCCCGCCAGCCCGCTGGCCAAGCGCGGGCGTCGATCCCCGGTCCGGGATTGTCATCCGGCAGCCACAACAGAGCCTGGCTGTCAAGAAGCAACATCGTCCGGACCGTAGAACATGCGTTGGATTTCGGGGTCGACCGCAAAGGCATCGTCGCCGTACACAAGCTCACCCCTCACGCCACCGAACACCACACCGGCCGAGCGGTGAGGGACGAGGTCGGCAACGGGCGTGCCGGCCTTGGAGATGGCCACATCCTCCCCGGCGGCCACCCGCTCGATGAGGCGGGACAGGTGAGTCCTCGCCTCATGGAGGCTGACGGTGATGGTCATGGCGAGAGTCTGGACTGAGCGAGACTAAGTCCGCTCCCGCTTAGGCCGGCGTGATTACGCGGAGTCCCGGAGGACGAGCTCGGTGGGGAGCACCACGGCCTGCTCAATCTGCTCGCCGGCGGCCAGCCGCAGCAGCTGCCGGGCCATCCGCCGGCCGATCTCGAGGATCGGCTGCCGCACCGTGGTCAGCGGCGGGTCGGTGTAGCGGGCCAGCTCGATGTCGTCGAAGCCGATCACCGCCACGTCGTCGGGCACCCGCCGGCCGGCCTCGCGCAGGGTGCGCAGGGCGCCGTGTGCCATCAGGTCCGAGGCGACGAAGACCGCGTCCAGTGCCGGGTCGTCGGCGAGCAGCTGGCGCATGGCCACCGCACCCGACTCGCGGGTGAAGTCGCCGACCGCGACGATCGAGCGCCGCCCGGAGTCGGCCAGCGCCTCGCGGTATCCGGCGAGCCGGTCGACGCCGGCCACCATGTCCTGCGGGCCGGCGATGGTGGCGATCCTGGTCCGTCCGGAGTCCAGCAGATGGCGCACCGCCCGGGACACCCCGCCGATGTGGTCCACGTCCACGTACGGCACGGTGGAACGGCCGAACGGCCGGCCGCTGCAGACCACCGGGATGCCCATCCGGGCCAGCATGCCGGGCAGCGGATCCGCGCCGTGCATGGACGCGAACAGCACGCCATCCACGTGCCGGGCGGTGGCGTACCGTTCCACCCGGTCGTGGCCGGCCGCCGACCCGGCCATGAGCAGGACCAGCTGCTTGTCGGCCTCCTCGAGCTCCTGGCTGACGCCGTGCACGATGCCGGGGAAGAACTGGTCGTCGGAGAAGACCCGGCTGGCGCTCTCCGGCAGTATCAGCGCGATCGAGTCGGTGCGCTGGGTGACCAGGCTGCGGGCGGCCAGGTTCGGCACGTACCCGAGCTCGGCGACCGCCTGCCGGACCGCCCGCTGGATCGGTTCGGCGACCGTGGGCGAACCGTTCACCACGCGCGACACGGTCGCCCGCGACACGCCGGCCCGGCGGGCCACCGCCTCCAGGGTTGGCCGTTCACGCGGCACGCCTGTCGCCCCCTCACCTCACTCCGCCAGGCCGTTGCGGCGGATCACCTCCCGGAACCACCGGCCACTGTCCTTGATCGTCCGACGCTGGGTGTCGTAGTCGGTGTAGACGATCCCGAACCGCTTGCGGTAGCCCTCGGCCCACTCGAAGTTATCCAGAAACGACCATACGAGATAGCCGCGCAGGTCGACGCCGCGCGCGATGGCCGCGTGCGCCGCGCGCAGGTGTCCGTCCAGGTAGGAGATCCGCTCCGGGTCCGCGACCCGGCCATCGGGGGCCGGCCGGTCGTCGAAGGCGGCGCCGTTCTCGGTGATGATGATCGGTACGCCCGGATAGTCGCGGCCGATCCGTTCGAGCAGCGCGGTCAGCCCGGCCGGCTCGATCTGCCAGCCCATTGCGGTGACCGGGCCGGTGGGTGGGACGAACGCGATGTCCTCGGTGCCGGGATATGCCGGGTCGCCCGGCGCGCCGGCCTGCGCGCGGACGTAGGTCGGTGCGTAGTAGTTCACCCCGAGCAGGTCGATCGGCTCGCCGATCACCTGCTCGTCGCCGTCCCGCAGGAACGCCGTGTCGGTGAAGCGGGAGACGTGCTCCAGCACGTCGGCAGGGTACTTGCCGCGCAGCACCGGGTCGAAGAAGAGCCGGTTCTTCACCCCGTCCACCACCCGGGCCGCGGCCACGTCCGCCTGGCTGTCCGGGTCGGCGGGGAAGACCGAGTCCGGATTGAGGGTCAGGCCGATGGTGCGCGCTCCGGCCGCCCGCAGCGCCTGCGCCGCCAGGCCGTGCCCGAGCATCAGGTGGTGGGCGGCGGCGAAGGCGGCCGCCGGGTCCTGCCGTCCGGGCGCGTGGATGCCGCTGGCGTACCCGAGGAACGCCGCACACCACGGCTCGTTGAGCGTGGTCCAGATGTCCACCCGGTCGCCGAGGCGGGCGTGGACCGCGCCGGCGTACGAGGCGAACTGCTCGGCGGTCTCCCGGGAGGTCCAGCCGCCGCGGTCCTCGAGTGCCTGCGGCAGGTCCCAGTGGTAGAGCGTGACGATCGGCTCGATGCCGCGCCCGCGCAGCTCGTCGACGAGCCGGTCGTAGAAATCCAGCCCCGCCGGATTTGCCGGGCCGGTGCCGTCCGGCCTGATCCGGGGCCAGGACACCGAGAACCGGTACGCCCGCAGGCCCAGCTCTGCCATGAGCGCCACGTCATCGGCGTACCGGTGGTAGTGGTCGCAGGCCACGTCGCCGGTGTGCCCGGCGAACACCTTCCCCGGCGTCCGGCTGAACGTGTCCCAGATGGACGGACCGCGTCCGCCGTCGCGAGCGCCGCCCTCGATCTGGTAGGCCGCGGTGGCCGCGCCCCAGACGAAACCCTCGGGGAACTGGATCATGCCATGACGGTAACGGCACGGCCGCGACCGCGGGAAGGGGACCCCTGGGCGGCCCGCTCGGGTGCGTGGCGGGTCAGCCGGTGCGCAGGCACTCCAGCAGCGACGGGTCGCCGGAGACGCGCAGCACGTCGAAGGGCACCCGGCCCCACAGCGACAGCAGCAGGTCGCTGGCGTTGCCGGCGGCGGCCGCCGCCCGGACGCCGCGCGAGTCGTCGCCGAGCAGGGTGCGGGTGTCCAGCAGGGCCAGGCCTGTCCCGCGCAGCCGCACGGACCACTCCTGGCCGGCGTCGACCGCGGTCAGCTGCACCACCCCCTTAT
>JADGHA010000144.1 GCA_019689695.1 Micromonosporaceae bacterium
ACGAGGAGGAGGTGCACACCGCCCTGTCCCGGGGCTTTTTGGAGCGGCTCGGCTCGCTCGGCGGCAAGCTGCACGCGGGCCGGGCGCGCAACGACCAGGTCGCCACCGACCTGCGGCTGTACCTGCGCGACCACGCCCGCGGGGTGGCCGCCAGGATGGTGGAGCTGGCCGACGCGCTCGTGGAGCAGGCCGCCCGGCACGTGCAGACCCCGGCGCCGGGCATGACCCACCTGCAGCACGCCCAGCCGGTCAGCTTCGGCCACCAGCTGCTCGCCCACGTCCACCCGCTGCTGCGCGACCTGGACCGGCTGCGCGACTGGGACCGGCGGGCCGCACTGTCCCCATTGGGCGCCGGGGCGCTGGCCGGATCGTCGCTGCCGCTGGACCCGGTGCAGGTGGCCCGCGAGCTGGGCTTCACGGCGCCGGTCGCCAACTCCATCGACGCGGTCGCCGACCGGGACTTCGTGGCCGAGTTCCTGTTCGTCACCGCGCTGGCCGGGGTGCACCTGTCCCGCCTCGGCGAGGAGCTGGTGCTGTGGACCTCCCAGGAGTTCGGCTGGGTGGAGCTGGACGACGGGTTCGCCACCGGGTCGTCCATCATGCCGCAGAAGAAGAACGCCGACATCGCCGAGCTGGCTCGGGGCAAGGCGGGCCGGCTGGTGGGCGGATTGGTCACCGTGCTCACCATGCTCAAGGGCCTGCCGCTGGCGTACGACCGGGACATGCAGGAGGACAAGGAGCCGGTCTTCGACGCGGTCGACACGATGGAGCTGGTGCTGCCCGCGCTGGCCGGGATGGTCTCCACCATGACGGTGCGGGTGGACCGGCTGGCCGAGGCCGCGCCGCACGGCTACACACTGGCCACCGAGGTGGCCGACTGGCTGGTCCGGCAGGGCGTCCCGTTCCGCGAGGCGCACGAGGTGACCGGCCAGCTGGTGGCGCTGTGCGTGGCCCGCGGCTGCGCGCTGGACGAAGTGTCCGATGAGGACCTTCAGCGGGTGAGCCCGCGGCTGACGCCGGACGTACGCCAGGTGCTGTCGGTGCGCTCGGCGCTGGCCGCCCGGACGACGCCCGGCTCGACCGGCCCCGGCCCGGTCGGCGAGCAGCTCGCCGCGGTGGGTGACCAGCTGGACAGGTGGCGCGAGTGGGCGAGCGAATCGGTGGTGCCGCGCTGACCTCGCTCGGCGAGCTGCTCGCCGGTCCGGTGGTGCCGGCCGCCCGGGGCCTGCTCGGCTGCCTGCTCACCGCGGGTGGGGTCACCGTGCGGCTGACCGAGGTGGAGGCGTACTCCGGGTCCGGGCAGGACGCGGCGTCGCACGCGTACCGGGGGCGCACCGAGCGCAACGCGGTGATGTTCGGCCCGCCCGGGTACGCGTACGTCTACTTCACCTACGGCATGCACTGGTGCCTCAACGTGGTGTGCGGCCCGCCCGGCTTCGCGTCCGCCGTCCTGTTCCGCGCCGGCTCCATTGTGGAGGGTGTGGAGACGGCCCGCGCCCGCCGGCCCCGGATCCGGCAGGAACGCGACCTGGCCCGTGGACCCGCCCGACTCACCGCGGCGCTCGGCATCGACCGCTCCGCCTACGGGACGTCCCTCTTGGACGGTACGGGCCCGGTCCAGCTGCGGCCGGCCCCCTCCCCGGTGCCGGACGAGATGGTGGCGTGCGGCCCCCGCGTAGGTGTGGTGGGCGACGCGGACCGGCCCTGGCGATTCTGGATTCTCGGGGACCCGACGGTCAGCGCCTACCGCCGGCACAGCCCGCGCCGCCGCCGCAACGATCAGGCACCGGAGTGATCGACGAAGAACCCGACGAGGCGGCTTGACCAGCCATCCAACCGATCCCGTTTCCTAGGCCGACGTCGCCCTGGTGACAGTGGTTCACGTGTTCGGCCACGGACGTATCGCGCTTGGTGCCGCCGGCGGCCCCGACTCGCCGGCCGGCGTGTGCGACCCTGGGCGTGCATCCGGGAGGGGCGTGCATGGAGACGAAGGCTGCGGAGATCGCCAGGGAACAGGAGTACTTCGACCGGGCGGCGAAGTTCCGCGCGGAGAAGCGGGCGACGCTGGGTGAGGCGGCCCGGGCCGCCGCGGACCCGAAGGCCGCGGCGCGCCTCAAGACGTACGCCGAGGCCGCCCGCGAGGCGGCCGGCGGGGCCGACGAGGCGGTCGCTGTCGGTCAGACCGAGGACACCTCCGGTGAGGTTCTCTACATCGGCCGGCAGCTCATCCGCGGCGACTCCGAGGTGCTCGTGGTGAACTGGCAGGCGCCGGCCGCGGCGCCGTACTTCGAGGCCAGTCACGCCGATGCCCGCGGCCTGCGCCGCAAGCGGACCTTCGTGTGCACGGGCAACACGATCCAGGACTTCACCGACGTGGTTTTCGCGGAGATCGCCGAGGCGGTGGACAAGCACCTGCTCGACGAGCTGGCCCGCGGGCGCACCGGCGCCATGCGCGACATCGTCGCGACCATCCAGGCCGCCCAGTACGAGCTCATCCGTGAGCCGATGGAGCAGGTGCTGGTGATCGAGGGTGGACCGGGCACGGGCAAGACCGCCGTCGCCCTGCACCGGGTGTCGTGGCTGCTGTTCCACCACCGGGACCGGCTCCGGCCGGCGGACGTGCTGGTGGTCGGGCCCACGCCGACCTTCGTCCGCTACATCGACCGGGTCCTGCCCGGCCTGGGGAACGGCGAGGTAGAGCTGCGGGAGCTGGCCAGGCTCGCCCCCGATGTCCAGCGTGGACGGTCGGAGCCGGTGGAGGTGAGCCGGCTCAAGGGCGACGCGCGGATGGCCGGCTTGCTGGCCCGCGCCCTGGAGGCCCGGATCGGCGCGCCCGAGCCCGCGGAGCGCCTGCTGTTGGGCGGACGCTTCGTGACCCTGCCCGGCGCCGAGGTGGCCAGCGTCCTGGCCGAGTGCCGCGCCGCGCCGCTGCCCTACGCCGCCCGCCGCCAGCTGTTCCGCGAACGGCTGGCGCAGCTGGTCGCCGACCGGGCCGGGACCGCGGCCGGCCCGGATCCCGCGCCGGCACTGGCCAACCTGGTTGAGCGCCTGTGGCCGCCGCAGTCGCCAGCCGCCTTCCTGCGTGACCTGTTCGGTTCCCGGCCACGGCTGGCGGCCGCGGCGGGCGGGGACTTCACCCCCGAAGAGCTGGCCGCCCTGTACCGGCGCGGCGCGGACCGGGTCTCCGAGGAGGTCTGGTCCGCGGCCGACCTGCCGCTGCTGGACGAGCTGGACGAGCTCATCAACGGGGTCGAGCACGCGTACGCGCACGTGGTCGTCGACGAGGCCCAGGACCTGTCCCCGATGCAGCTGCGCAGTGTGGCCCGCCGCTGCGCGACCGGCTCGATGACCTTGGTCGGTGACATCGCCCAGTCCACCGGCGTGTGGGCACGGGACAGCTGGGACGAGGTGACCTGCCACCTGCCCGCGGGACCGGTCGCCGTGCGCGCCCTACGGTACGGCTACCGGGTGCCGCGGCAGGTGTACCAGTTCGCGGCGCGGCTGCTGCCGGTGGCGGCACCGGCGGCCCAAGCGCCCGAGGTGGTGCGGGACGGGCCGGCCGAGCCCGCGGTCCACCGTGTCGGGTTGGCGGACCGGGCCGGTAGGGTGGCGGAGCTTGCCGGGGCGCACGCCGCGGAGGGCCGGTTCGTGGGCATCGTCTGCCCGCCGCGCTGCCGCCGCGAGACCGAGGCGGCGCTGTCCGCCACCGGTATCGCGTGGAGCAGCGCCGAACGCGGGGAGCTGGGCGCATCGGTCAACGTGGTCGGCCCACGCGAGGTGAAGGGTCTGGAGTTCGACGCGGTGGTGGTCGTCGAGCCCGAGCAGATCGTCGCCGGGGACGACCGCGGCCACCGGCTGTTGTACGTGGCGCTGACCCGGACCACCCGGTACCTGGACATCGTCTGCGTCGGCGAGCCCCTGCCGCTGTCCCTGCCGGCGGGCACCGACCAGGACCGGGCGCCGAACGGCACCCCGGCCACGTTCACCGATCGGGATGCGCACCGGCTGGCCGAGCACCTGGCGGCGCAGGTCCGCGCCGCGGCACCGCAGGCGTACTGGACCGACGTGCTACGGCAGGTCGAGCGGATATTGGGAGTAGCCTCCGGCGAGGTGAGCTAGCGTGCGGCGGGCGCCTGCCGGCTGATCGACTCGGAGTCCAGCCGGCGCCCGACGGTCCACTGCACGAGCGACTGCAGTACCTGTTCCTTGGTGGCCTTGCTGGCCACGGTGATGCCCAGCTCTCTCGCCACCGCCCGCAGCTGCGGAACGGTGAGCTTGAGGTCGATGAGGTACTGCCGCGCCGCTGCCGTGTCGCCGAACGCGGCGAGGTCGGCGCGGACCTGCTGCGCCGGCACCGTGGCCGCGGCCGCCGGCCGTGTGCGGGCGGCGGTGCGGCCGCCCTTGGGCACCAGCTCCAGCCTGGCCGTGCCGTCGGCCAGGTCGCGCAGCTGGTCGGCGGGGAGCTTGCGGACGAACTCCGCCACCTTCAGCAGTACGGCGTGGGCAAGGTCTGCCGGGTCGGCCACGGGTACTCCTAGATCCGGATCTTCGCCAGGAACTCGCTGGCGAGCTGCTGCAGTTCGTACTGCACGGTCGGGTTGGCGTTGGGGGTGAGCACCGCGGGGATGCCCTCCTCACCGGTAGGTCCGAACAAGGTCTTGTTTTCCCTGATCCCCTGCTGGAACACCGGTACCTCGATCGAGCTGGGCTGGGCGATGTAGTTGCGCTGCGCGTTGATCGGACCGCCGCTGCCGTACTGGATCATCGTCAGCACCACGCCGAGGATGGTGGGGTTGATCTGCGTACCGGCCGGGCCCACCACCCGGTTGTAGTCCGAGACCAGCTCGGAGATCTTCCGGCGCAGGTAGTCGATGCCCAATGTGGACAGGTAGTCCGGCTTCGCCGGCACCAGGATGTGCTCGCTGGCGACGATGCCGGTCCTGGTCACCATGGTGAAGTTGGGCGGGCAGTCGACCAGGATCACGTCGTACGCCTGGAACTGCGGATCCTCCAGCGCGTCGGCCAGGGCCCGGTGCAGGCGTAGGTACCGCGGGCTGCCCCGCTGGAAGCGGGAGCCGCCGAGCGCCGCGGCGAAGTCCAGGTCCACGTCGACCAGCTCGAGGTGCGAGGCGACCAGGTCCAGCTGTCCCGGGCCGTGCCGGGCGATGATCTCGTTGACCGCGGGCGGCGTCAGCACGTACTTGTGCAGCGGGTCGGGCGTGCCGGCGTCCAGCACCGAGCCGAACCACTGCAGGATCGTCGAGCTGTCGGCGAGCCGCTGCTCCCACTCCCGCGGCCGGTAGAAGGAGAAGGTGAGGCTCGCCTGCGGATCGAGGTCGACGAGGAGCACGCGTCGACCACGCCGGGCCACCTCCGCGCCGATGTTCGCGGCCAACGTCGTCTTGCCGACCCCGCCCTTGTAGTTGATGACGGAGACCACCGTCCCGGGCGAAGGCATGCAGGCAGCATAGACATCGCCGGCTCCGCCGGCCCTCGCCCGACCCCCCATCGGAATAGGGACCATCCCCGTATCCCGGTACGAGTGCCCCCATCGGACATGCAGACGATTTAGGGGTGCATCCCCGTCGCGCCCCGCATCCCGCAGCGGTTGACTGATTGTCCACCAATAGGGGATTGCCTGTCGGAGACGGGAGAGATGGAAAAGTCCTACACCGCGGCCGTTCTTGCCCGACGGGGGCTGCTCGCGCCCGGCCTGCCCCACCGCGTCGCGGCCCAGTTCCACGCGCTGCGGACGTGGGGGTACGGGCTGGCCGGCGAGCTGCGGTCGGCCGTCGCCCGCGACCGGGACGCCGTGGCGATCGTGGACGAGACGCGGGGCGAGCTGACGTACGGGCAGCTGCTGGCCCGTGCCGAGCGGCTCGGCCTGGCGCTGCGCGGGATGGCGAACATCCGCCCCGGCGACCGGGTCGGGCTGATGTGCCGCAACCACGCCGGCATGGTCGAGGCGATGCTCGCCACGTCCCTGCTGGGGGCGGACACGGTCCTGGTCAACACCGGGCTCTCCGGCCAGCAGCTCGCCGCCACCGCCGAAGAGCTGCGGATGCGCGTACTCATCCACGACCGGGAGTTCACCGAGCAGGCGGTCGCGGTCCCGGCCCGCAACGGCTACCGGCTCGCGGTGGGCGCCGACGCGGGCCCACGCCGGCCGAGGCCGCGCGGCGGCCGCACCGAGCCCGAGGTGCTGGTCGACCGCCTCGACGAGCACCAGGTCGAGGAGCTGATCCAGATCGCGCCGCCGGGCCAGTTGCGCCCGCCCGCGACGGAGGGCCGGACGATCGTGCTCACCTCGGGCACCACCGGCAGGCCGAAGGGAGCCCGGCGGCCCACGCCCCGCGGCCTCGCGCCGCTCGCGGCCATCCTCGGCCGGATTCCGCTCCGGGCGCGGTCCCGGATGCTCATCGCGGCGCCGCTGTTCCACACCTGGGGGTACGCGGCCCTGCAGGTCGCGCTGGCGCTGCGCGGGCGGATCGTCCTGCAGCGGCGGTTTGACCCAGTGGGGACCGTGCAGGCGTTGACGCGCAACCGCTGCCACGCGTTGTTCGCCGTGCCGGTCATGGTGCAGCGGTTGCTGGATGTCCCGGTGAGCAAGCCGCCCACCCTGCGGGTGGTGGCGGTGAGCGGATCGGCGCTGGTCGGCGGCCTGGCGACCAGGTTCATGGACGCGTACGGCGACATCCTCTACAACCTGTACGGCTCGACCGAGGCGTCCTGGGTCAGCATCGCCACCCCGGCGGAGCTGCGGCGGGCGCCGGGCACCGCCGGACGCCCACCGCGTGGCACCCGGGTCGCGATCCTCGACCGCGACGGCCGGCCGCTGCCGCCCGGCCAGGTCGGGCGGATCTTCGTCGGCAACGACATGCTGTTCGAGGGGTACACCTCGGGGCAGGGCCTGCCGATCCAGGACGGGCTGCTGGGCACGGGCGACCTGGGGCACCTCGACGACGGGTTGCTCTTCGTGGACGGCCGCGAGGACGACATGATCGTCTCGGGCGGGGAGAACGTCTTCCCGTCCGAGGTGGAGGACCTGCTCGCCCGGCTGCCCCAGGTGCGCGAGGTGGCCGTGGTCGGCGTGCCCGACCAGGAGTACGGCCAGCGGCTGGCCGCGTACCTGGCGCTGCATCCGGGGGAGACGCTGGACGCGGACGCGGTGCGCGGCTACGTGCGGCACTACCTGGCCCGGTTCTGCGTGCCCCGGGACGTCTACTACGTCCCCTCGTTACCGCGCAACGCGACCGGCAAGGTGGTCACGCGCGAGCTGCCCTACCGCTGCTAGGGCGGCGACCGGTTCGTGGGTACCGGCCGGGATGCGGAACAATCGCGGCTGTGAGTTTTCTCGACGACCTGCAGTGGCGGGGCCTGATCCAGGACTCCACCGACCTCGACGAGCTGCGTAGGCACCTGGACGCCGGGCCGGTGACCTTCTACGTCGGCTTCGACCCGACCGCGGCCAGCCTGCACGTCGGCCACCTCATGCAGGTGCTCACCGCGCGGCGGCTGCAGCTGGCCGGGCACCGCCCGCTGCTGCTGGTCGGCGGAGCGACCGGGCAGATCGGCGACCCGAAGGAGGAGAGCGAGCGCACCCTCAACCCGCCCGAGGTGGTCGCCGGCTGGGTGGACCGGATCCGCGACCAGGTGGCGCCGTTTGTGACCTACGAAGGAGACAATGCCGCCAGGCTGGTCAACAACCTGGACTGGACCGGCCCGATGTCGGTCATCGACTTCCTCCGCGACGTGGGCAAGCACTTTCCGGTCAACCGGATGCTGTCCAGGGAGGTGGTCCGGGCCCGGCTGGAGACCGGGATCAGCTTCACCGAGTTCAGCTACCAGCTGCTGCAGGCCAACGACTACTTCGAGCTGCACCGCCGGTACGGGTGCACGCTGCAGTTCGGCGGCTCGGACCAGTGGGGCAACATCACCGCCGGCGTCGACTACATCCGCCGGCGCGGCGGCGGCCCGGTGCACGCCTTCACCACCCCGCTGGTCACCAAGGCCGACGGCAGCAAGTTCGGCAAGACCGAGGGCGGCGCGGTCTGGCTGGACCCGCAGATGACCAGCCCGTACGCCTTCTACCAGTTCTGGATCAACGCCGACGACAGGGACGTCGTCCGGTACCTGCGCTACTTCAGCTTCCGCAGCCAGGAGGAGATCGCGCAGCTGGAGCAGCAGACCGCGCAGCGACCCGCGGCCCGGGCCGCCCAGCGTGCCCTCGCCGAGGAGCTGACCACCCTGGTGCACGGCGAGCAGGAGTGCCGGCAGGCGGTGGCCGCGAGCCAGGCGCTGTTCGGGCGCGGCCGGCTGGAGGAGCTGTCCGCGGGCACCTTGCGCACCGCGCTGGCCGAGGCGGGTCTGGTGGAGGTGCGCGGGCAGCTGCCCACCGCCGCCGCGCTGTTGAAGGAGGCGGGGCTGGTCAGCAGCATGAACGAGGCGCGCCGGACGATCGCCGAGGGTGGTGCGTACGTCAACAACGAGCGGATCGCCGACGGCGACGAGCCGGTGCCGGCCAGCGCCCTGCTGCACGGCCGCTACCTGGTCCTGCGCCGGGGCAAGCGGACGGTGGCCGGGGTGGAGGTGACGCCGTGACCGGCCCGCGCCGGCCGATTTGACGATCACGGCGGCGATCACGTAGCTTGACTGCGCCTGCGGCTCCGGGCCGGGCGGCGCGTCGAGTGCCGGCCGCGACCGGGGACGGGGTGCCGTACGGAAACGGCGGCCGGATCGCTCCACGGAGATCGATTTGGCGGCGCGGGACCGGACGGGTACGCTAGTCGGGCGCAGGGCACCGGACGCGATCGCAGACCGCGGTAGCGGGAATGCGGCGGCCGGCCTGCCGGACCCCTTACCCAAGCGACCGAGGCATCGGTGTGTGCTCGGGTCATGGGGTGAGACGAATGCCCCCTCGGTGGCCTTGTCCGTGATGGCTGGGTTGCTGGGTGCGCGTTTGTTTCTTGAGAACTCAACAGGGTGCTTGTGATGCCAGTGCCATTTTGGTTCCCGTTGGCGCCGGCCTCGTGTTTGGGGTTGGTGTTTGGGTTT
>JADGHA010000145.1 GCA_019689695.1 Micromonosporaceae bacterium
GCCGTACCCACCGGCCACGGCCCCGCAGCCGCACCCGCCGGCTGCACAGCAGCCGCAATGGGGCCAGGCTCCCACCTGGAACCAGCCGCCACAGTGGAGCCAGCCGCCACAGTCGGGCCAGGCACCACAGTGGAGCCAGCCCCAGCCGTGGGAGCAGACCGGATCGCCTGCTCCGGAGTACGGGTCCGCGCCTGGCCAGGCCCCGCCGGCCTGGAGCGGGCCGCCGCCCGAGTGGGGCACATCCCCGGAGACGCCCAAGCGCAGCCTGGCCGCCAAGGTCTGGCCCAAGGTCGCCGGCGGCCTCAGCGTGATCGTCGCCGTCTGCGCGTTCGGCCTGGTCAAGGCGGGCCTGGGCGGCTTTCTGGCGAGCGACGACGGGAAGCACAAGGCCTACCCCACCGCCAGCCACCCGGACGGGATCGCCGCCACCAGCACGGCCACCGCGGCCGCTGGCGGCCCGTTCGCCGGCACGCCGGCCGCCAACTACCCGGAAGGCACGGCCGGCATCACATTGCCCAAGGCCGTCGCATCCGGCGGCTTCACCGCCAAGCAGGTCCGCGACGCGCTGGCCGACGTGAAGAAAGCGCTGGTCGCCGGGCGGCTGGACAGCCAGATGCTGGTCAAGCGCAACCCGGATCCGTTCCTCAAGCTGTTCGCTCCGGACGCCCGGTCCGACATGCGCAAGGACTTCTCGACCGATGACTTCTCGGTCTACGCGACCCAGTTCGCCCCCGGCGCCAAACCAGCCAAGGAGACGCCCCGGGTAAAGGGACGGATCAGCTACCGGACTACCAAGGTCGAGGGCATCCCGGCCCTCGAGGTGACCACCAACTTCGTCTGGGTGTACCCGTTCCAGGTCTCCTCCGGTGACGGGATCGTGGTGGTGCACGACGAACTGGTGTGGCAGGTCCTGCACCCCAGCAAGGTGCAGGCGTCGCTGCGCGGGCTGTGGCTGAGCAAGGGCCAGTCCTACGCCTCCAACATCGACTGCGACCAGTACAACAAGGGCCTGATCGCTCCGGGCAAGCCCGAGTTCGGCATCGGACCGGACACCGAGGACCCGGATTCGATGTTCGACCCCGACCGGTCCCTCGACATCAGCACCAACTGCTGACTCACCCGTCGCGCACCGCGCCGACGACCGCCCATTGCCCTGAGCCCAGCCGCGCCAGCAGGCCGGCCAGGCGTACCACGATGAACAGGGTCAGGCCGGCCCAGACGCCTCCGAGGCCGAGGTCGAAGGCGTACGCGGCCCAGATGGCGGGGAGGAACGCGAGGAACGCGCCGGCCAGCGTCAGGTTCCGCAGGAACCGCACGTCCCCGGCGCCGATCAGCACCCCGTCCAGGGCGAAGACGACCCCGGCCAGCGGCTGCATGGCGACGAACCACGGCCAGGCCACCATGGCCTGCGCGTGCACCCGCGGGTCGGCGCTGAACAGCTCGGGCAGCACCGGGGCGCCGGCGCCGATCAGGACCGCGGATACGCCGCCGCAGGCGGCGCCGATGGCGGCGAACCGGCGGGCCAGGTCGCGGGCGGTGGCCGCCTGGTCTCCGCCGAGTGCCGCGCCGATCATCGCCTGCCCGGCGATCGCGACCGCGTCCATCGCCAGCGCGCAGAACGACCAGAGCTGGAAGGCGATCTGGTGCGCGGCCACGGCGGCCGTACCGAACCGGGCGGCGACCGCGGTCGCGGACAGGAAGGACGCCTGGAACGCCAGGCCGCGCAGCAGGAGGTCGCGGCCGAGGACGAGCTGCCGGCGGATCAGCGCGGGCCGCGGCGCCAGCGGCACCCGCTCGGCGACCAACGCCGACACGAACAACCCGCCTGCGGTGGTCTGTGCCAGCGCGTTGGCGATCGCCGACCCGGACAGGCCGAGCCCGAGCGGGTACACCAGCACTGGGCAGACTGCGGCGGAGAGGACGTTGGCGCCGAGCACGTAGTACAGCGGGCGGCGGGCGTCCTGCACACCGCGCAGCCAGCCGTTGCCTGCAGCGGCCAGCATCAGGCCGGGGGCGCCGAGCACCGCGATGCGCAGCCAGGTCTCGGCGGCGCCGGCCACGTCCGGATGGGATCCGGCGAGCGTACGGGCGATCGGGCCGGCCGCGACCTGCATGGCGACCGCGAGCGCGACCCCGGCGCCCACGGCGAGCCAGGACGCCTGGACGCCTTCGGCCACCGCGGACGCCCGGTCCCCGGCGCCGTACCTGCGGGCGGCACGCCCGGTCGTCCCGTAGGCGAGAACGACGCTCAGCCAGGCGGCGACGGACATCACCGTCCCGCCGACGGCGAGGGCGGCCAGCGGGGTGCGCCCGAGATGCCCCACCACGGCCGTGTCGACGAGCACATAGAGTGGCTCGGCGGCGAGTACGACGAGGGCGGGCAGCGCCAGACCGGCGATGCTGCGCAGCGGAGGAGCCTGCGCCGGCTGGGCCGGTTCGGCGGCGAGAGCGCTCATCGCCTGGCAGCATGGCACGGCCTCGGTAAGGAGCGCAACCAGCGCGATGACTTACCGGTCAAGGCCGCGGACCGGGGCGCACCCGGCCAGGTCGGCCGGGCTCCCGAAGTCCGTGGGATTTGGCGCGGCGGCGGGCCGCTGGCGAGGGCCGGCGCTACTGCCGGGTGTCCAGAGACGTCTGCAGGGCGCGGCGGGCCTGTTCGCGCGCGTCCTCCGCGGGGGCCCGCCTCGGCGACGTCGACGTGCCGGACGGGTAGCTCTGCTGGGCCTTAGCCATGGTGCTGTCCTTCCAGGGGTCGTCGGTTGGCCTACCGGCGGTGCTTCCACTGGAGATCCCTGCCCGGGCCCGACATGTCATCGGGCGGGCACCGCCGGGCACCGCGCCCGGCCAGTCCGGGATCGCCGGAGGACGGCCGTCGGGCGGTGTGTGCCGGAAGGTCGATCTGACCCATGGGGGCAGATGCTGGTCGGGTTACCCGACACCTGCCACGCAACCCAAACTATCGTTCAGGTCCATATGCTGCGCCTCTTTTCCCGCATATCGGGAACCGCCGGACGGGCGAGGACTGGCGGGCAGGGGCGACGCGGCCGGGGTTGCAGGTAGGAGCGGCCGGGGATGCAGGAGAACGGGAATGGCGGTCAGGCGTCGAGCTGGGCCCTGATCTGGGCCATCACCTCGGCCACCGAGCCGCGTCCGGTGAAGCCGGCGGCCAACCGGTGCCCGCCGCCGCCGAGCGCGACCGCCACCCGGCCGACGTCCACCGCGCCCTTACTGCGCAGCGACACCGCCCACTCGTCGTCGGCGACCTGCTTGACCACGCACGACACGTCCGCCTCCGCGGCGCACCGGACCGAGTCGATCAGGCCCTCCAGCACGTACGGACGCTGGTCGTGGCGGCGCAGGTCCTCCAGCGTGGCGTAGGCCCACACCCGCCCCACCCCGCCGGCGGCGGCCGGCTCCAGCTCGGCCCGGCCCAGCACCTCGCCGTACAACTTGACCGCGCCGAACGGCCGGGTGTCGAAGACCCGGCGGGAGATCTCGCCCGGCCGGATGCCGGTGCCGAGCAGCCGGGCGGCCAGCTCGTGCACGGCCGGCGTGGTCATGTCGAACTTGAACGAGCCGGTGTCGGTGGCCAGCGCCACGTAAAGGCATTCGGCGATCTCCGCATCCAGCGGGACACCGAGTCGGTCGAGCAGCTGTACGGCCACCACCGAGGTCGCCGCGGCGCTCGGGTCGACCAGGTGGATCTGGCCGAACCAGGTGTTGGAGGCGTGGTGGTCGAGCACCACCGAGGCCGGGGTCCGGTCCAGCCGGTCGACCAGGGCGCCCAGGCGCGACTCGGCCGCCACGTCGAAGCAGACCACGAGATCCGGGTCGGCGCTCGCGCGGTCGTCGGAGACCAGCAGGTCCAGGCCGGGCAGCGCCTGGAACGGCTCGGGCACCTCCGGCCGGTCGCCGGCCGCGCCGGGAAAGGTCGCCTGCAGGTGGCGTACCCCCAGCCGGCGCAGGCCCAGACCGAAGCCGAGCATGCTGCCCAGCGCGTCGCCGTCGGGGTTGACGTGGCAGATCAGCAGCACTGAGCCGTCCGGCGGCAGGTCGCGTACCGCGGTGACCGCCGCGGACCAGTCAGCCGCTGTCGGCCCGGCCTGCACGGCAGCCGGCTGCGGTGGGATGCTCTCCCGCGGCGCCGGCACCGCGGCCAGCAGTGGACCCCGGGCGCTCAATGCCGATCCTCGGCGGCACCGAGACCCCCGGAAAGATCAGGATGGACGGCAGCGGCGCGGCCCGCACCACCGCCGTCCGCGGTCGGCTCGGACTCGTCCACGTCCAGCCGGTACGGCTGCGGCTCGCCCGCGTACTCGGCGTCCTTGGCCAGCTCGTGCACCCGGGCGTCCTCCTTGCGCGCCTGGTCCAGCAGCTCGTCGATGTGCTTGGCGCGCTCGGGCACCTCGTCCAGGACGAAGGTCAGCGACGGCGAGTGGCGCAGCCCCAGCGCCCGGCCGACGATCCCGCGCAGCATCCCCTTCGCGCTGTCCAGGGCCGCCGCGGTGCCCGCCTTGGCGGCAGCGTCGCCGAGCACCGTGTAGAAGACCGTCGCATCGCGCAGGTCGGCGGTGAGCCGGGCATCGGTGATGGTCACCATGCCGAGGCGCGGATCCTTGATCTGGGTGCGAACCACCGAAGCGACCAGCTCCCGCAGGCGCTCCGCGTGCCGGCGCACCCGGGCCGGGTCCGTCATCTCGTCACCTCCGCGGGCGAGTGCCAACGCCTTGACACTACCCGGCTCTCCCCCCGGGCAACGTCACCCAGGGTAGATTATCGGGCCGTCATGTTACTCACCGTCACCGCTGCTGTGTAGGCTCCGGCGTACGGAGAGCAGCTCCACCTCCGGGCGGCCGGCCACCAGCCGCTCGCACGAGTCGAGCACCTGCCGCACGTGGGTGGTGTCGGCGGCCACCACCGCCACCCCGATCTCCGCCCGGCCGACCAGGTCCAGCGCGCCCACCTCGGCCACCGACACCTCGAACTTCCGCAGCGCGGCCACGATCGGGCGCACGTACGACCGCTTGGCCTTCAGCGAGCGGGAGTCGCCGGGCAGCAACAGGTCGAAGACCGCCGTACCGGTGTACACGGCGGTTCAGCGTACGCGAGTCACCCCACGGCGATGGTGGGTGGCTGGAACTCCGCCGGCGGGCGGCCGGCGACGACAACCGGCCTGGGCTCTTCCGGGATCGGCGCGGCTCCCGCACCCCGCGGCCGCCGCGGCCAGCGCCGCTTGCCCGCACCGGCACTGCCCCCGCGCCCCGGGTAGATGTACAGCCCGTTGATCCGGTCGGGCACCGCGTCAAGGGCGGCCCGCACCCCGGGCAGGTCGCGGTAGCGGAGCCAGTCCTCGGGCTCGGCGAAGGCGATCTCGAAGATCATCCCCCACGGTTGCACGAGCCACTGCCAGTTCCGCGCGCCGTGGGTGATCGCCGCCTCGGTCAGGGCCTCGCCGTACCCCTCCCGCCATACCTGTGCCGAGATGTCGCCGTTGCGTACCTCGATCGACCACCAGTGCAGGTCCATCCCGGCCCCCTTCAGGGCTTGCGGGCCACCAGGATGTCCCTGTTGACCGCCTGGTCGACCCAGTGCCCGAAACCACGGTACGCCGGGGTGTCCACCACGGTCAGGCCGGCATCGAGGAGAATCTTCGCCAGCTCGTCCCGCCCGGCGACATGCGTGTTCCAGGCGATGCCGGCCGCACCGCCCGGGCGCAGCAGCTGCGCCCAGACCGGTACGGCCGACCGCAGCAGGTCCAGCGGCCGGCGGGACAGCCCGCTGTCCGGTGTGCGGCTGCCGTGCGCCACCCCGTACGGGGCGTCCGCGACGACCACATCGGCGCACCCGGCGCGCAGGAAGTCCCGCGCCCGGGTGGTGTCGGCGTGGTACACGGTGACCCGCTGCTGCTCGCCGGCCCGCCGGTCGCCCACGGCCGCCTCGAAGCAGCGGGCGACGAGCCGACGGTCCCGACGGACCGGGTGCAGGTCCGTCGAGTGCTTCAGCCGCTTGCGCCGCAGCCAGGTGCGCAGGAACGCGGCGTACGCGTCGACGTCCTTGCCGTTCACCTCGATACCGATGGCGTGGTACCCGTACATCAGCGCCTGGTTGAGGGTGGTGCCGCGGCCGCAGAGCGGATCGAGCACGGTGAGCCGCGTGCCCACCATGGACCGGGCCGACCCGCTGGCCAGGAGGGTGACGTTGAGCAGCAGCTTGGTGAACTGCTCGTTGGTCTTGCCGGCGTACTTCGGGATGGTGATCAGGTCGTCGTCGAAGCAGGCCAGCGGGCGCAGGCGGACCGGCCTGAGCAGCGGGCCGTCGGCCAGCTCGAACAGCGCGTAGCCCGCGGAGAGGTTCGCGAGGTAGGCCAGGTCCTGCCCGGACAGCTCACCGGTGAATGTCACGTATCCGACACCGGCGATCTCGGTCTCCTCGATCTCCGCCAGCCGGCCGTCGAGTACGGCCTCGCCGAACGCCGCCAGCTCGGCCCGGGTGAGCCGCGCGGCCGCATCCGCGTACACCCGGTTCGCCGACGGTGCCAGCAGCAGCGCGTACCGCACGCCATCCCCTCCTCCGGCCGGCAGGAAAGGGCACCCTCCAGATGGAGGGTGCCCTTTCCGTCACTCAGGCGCGGGGCTTCTCCCGCATCTCGAAGGTCTCGATGACGTCTCCGACCTTCAGATCGTTGTAGCTGCCCAGGGTCAAGCCGCACTCGAAGCCCTCGCGGACCTCGGTCACGTCGTCCTTGAACCGCCTCAGCGAGGCCACCGTCAGGTTGTCCGCGGCCACCGCGCCGTCCCGGACCAGCCGCGCCTTGGCGTTGCGCCGGATCACGCCGGAACGGACCACACAACCGGCGATGGTGCCCACCTTGGACGACCGGAACACCTCGCGGATCTCCGCCGAGCCGAGCGCGACCTCCTCGTACTCCGGCCGCAGCATGCCCTTGAGCGCCGCCTCGATGTCCTCGATGGCCTGGTAGATCACGGTGTAGTACCGGATCTCCACGCCCTGCCGCTCGGCCAGGGTCTCGACTCCCCGGCTCTGCGCCCGGACGTTGAACGCGATGATCGTCGCGGTCGCCTCCGGCGAGGCACTGGCCAGGTTGACGTCGCTCTCGGTGACCGCGCCGACGCCGCGGTGGATCACCCTGAGCTGGATCTCCTCCGGAATCTCGATCTTGAACAGCGCATCTTCCAGCGCCTCGACCGAGCCGGAGACGTCGCCCTTGAGCACCAGGGTGAGCGTGGCCTTCTCGCCCTGCTTGATCTGCTCCAGCAGCGTCTCCAGGCTGGCCCGGCCCCGAGAGGCGGCCATCTGCGCCGCCCGGCGGCGGGCCTGGCGCTGCTCGGCGATCTGCCGGACCGTGCGGTCGTCCGCCGCGCCCAGGAAGGTGTCGCCCGCATCCGGCACCGAGGTGAGCCCGAGCACCAGCACCGGACGGGACGGGCCGGCCTCGGTGACCGGCTGGCCGTTCTCGTCGAGCATCGCGCGTACCCGCCCGTGCGCGCCGCCGGCGACGATCGAGTCGCCGACCCGCAGCGTGCCCTTCTGGACCAGCACCGTGGCCACCGCGCCGCGCCCCTTGTCCAGGTGCGCCTCGATCGCGACGCCCTGGGCCGGTCCGTCCACCGGAGCGGTCAGCTCCAGCGATGCGTCCGCGGTCAGCAGCACCGCGTCCAGCAGGTCGTCGATGCCGATGCCGGGCTTGGCCGCGACGTTGACGAACATCGTGTCGCCGCCGTACTCC
Source organism: Micromonosporaceae bacterium (assembly GCA_019689695.1). Classification (GTDB taxonomy): domain Bacteria; phylum Actinomycetota; class Actinomycetes; order Mycobacteriales; family Micromonosporaceae; genus JADGHA01. The sequence continues at coordinate 7,748 of JADGHA010000145.1, forward strand.
TCGGCGACCAGGCCGTACTCGGTGAGCTGCTGGCGCACCTTGTCCGGGTTCGCCTCCGGCTTGTCGATCTTGTTGACGGCGACCACGATCGGCACGTCGGCGGCCTTGGCGTGGTTGAGCGCCTCGACCGTCTGCGGCATCACGCCGTCGTCGGCCGCGACCACCAGCACCACGATGTCGGTCACCTGGGCACCGCGGGCCCGCATGGCGGTGAACGCCTCGTGACCCGGGGTGTCGATGAAGGTGATCGCCCGCTCTTCGCCCTCGTGCTCGACCCGCACCTGGTACGCACCGATGTGCTGGGTGATGCCACCCGCCTCACCGGCCACCATGTTGGTCTTGCGAATGGCGTCCAGCAGCTTCGTCTTACCGTGGTCGACGTGACCCATCACGGTCACCACCGGCGGTCGGGTGACCAGCCGGTCCGCGTCCACCTCGGCGTCCAGGTCGATGTTGAACTGGGCCAGCAGCTCCCGGTCCTCGTCCTCCGGGCTGACGATCTGCACGTCGAAGCCCAGGTGCTCGCCGAGCAGCATCAGCGTGTCGTCGGAGCAGGACTGGGTCGCGGTCACCATCTCGCCCAGGTTGAACATCTCCTGAACCAGCGAGCCGGGGTTGGCGTCGATCCGGTCGGCGAAGTCGGAGAGCGAGGCACCCCGCGGCAGTCGGACCACCTGGCCATTACCGCGTGGCGCGCCGGAGCTCATCGTCGGCGCCGACAGGTTGTCGAACTCCTGCCTGCGCTGCCGCTTCGACTTGCGGGCACGGGTCGGCTTGCCCCCCGGACGCCCGAAGGCGCCCGCGGCGCCGCCGCCGCGACCGCGGCCACCAGCGCCTGCGCGCCCACCGGCACCGGCCGGGGCGCCGCCACCGCGGAAGCCACCGCCACCGCCGCCGCGGAAGCCACCGCCACCGCCGCCACTGGGACCGCCGCGGAAGCCGCCACCACCGCCACCGGCGCCGCCACGGAAGCCGCCGCCAGCGCGGCCACCGGCCGCACCGCCGGGCGCACCCGCACGCCCGCCGCCACCGGGCCGGGGGGCTGGCCGCTGCGGCGGCATCGAGGCCGGGCTCGGCCGGGGCGGCATCGAGGCCGGGCTGGGCCGCGGCGGCATCGAGGCCGGGTTGGGTCGGGGCATGTTGTTCGGGGTCGCCCGCTGACCGGTCGGCGTGATGCCGAACGGGTTGTTACCGCCGCTACGTGCCGGCGGCCGGGCGGCGCCGGGCCGCGGCGGCATAGCGCCGGGCGCGGGGGGGCGGCCCCTGTGGGATATACACATATGCGAGCCCAC
>JADGHA010000146.1 GCA_019689695.1 Micromonosporaceae bacterium
CCCGGCGGGGGGGCGGGCGGGCGGGCGCGGCGGCGCCGGCGGGACAAGCCGCGCCGGCTGGTGCTGCTGCTGGACGTCTCCGGCTCGATGGCGCCGTATGCCGATGCCCTGCTGCGCTTCGGCCACGCGGCGGTGCGCCGCCGGCCGACGCTGACCGAGGTGTTCACGCTCGGCACCCGGATGACCCGGGTGACCCGGGCGCTGCGGCACCGCGACGCCGACGCTGCGCTGACCGCGGCCGGGGCGGCCATCCCGGACTGGCACGGCGGCACCCGGCTGGCCGAGTCGCTGAAGGCGTTCCTGGACCGGTGGGGGCAGCGGGGCACTGCCCGCGGGGCGGTGGTCGTGCTGTGCAGCGACGGGTGGGAGCGCGGCGACCCGGCTGCGCTCGCCGCGCAGGTGGCGCGGCTGTCCCGCCTGGCGTACCGGCTGGTCTGGGTCAACCCGCACCGCGGCAAGCCGGGGTACGCCCCGCTCGCCGGGGGGATGGCCGCGGCCCTGCCGTACCTGGACGAGTTCGTCGCGGGCCACAGCCTGGCCGCGCTGGAGGAGCTGGTGGAGGTGATCTCGCGTGCGTGACGTGCTGGACGACCTGGAGCGCTGGTGGGCGGCTGGCGAACCGGTCGGGATGGGGACGGTGGTGGCGACCTGGCGGTCGGCGCCGCGCCCGGCGGGCGCGACGATGCTGGTCGGCCCGGACGGCACCGCGGTGGGCAGCGTCTCCGGCGGATGTGTCGAGGGGGCGGTCTACCAGCTGGCCGAGGAGGTGGTGCAGACCGGCACGCCGGTGCTGCAGCGGTACGGCGTGAGCGACGACGACGCGTTCGCCGTGGGGCTGACCTGCGGCGGCATCATCGACGTGTACGTCGAGCGGGTGGACCGGGAGCGTTTCCCCGAGCTGGGGGAGGTGGCCACGGCGATCCGCGCCGGCCAGCCGGTCGCGGTGGTCACCTGCGTCGCCGCCCCGGCCGAGGACAAGGAGAGCCGGGTCGGCCGGCGGATGGTCGTCTGGCCGGACCGCACGTCGGGCACGCTGGGCGCACCCCGGCTGGACGACGCCGCGGCCGACGACGTGCGCGGCATGCTCGCCGCCGCCCGCACCGGCACCATCCGGTACGGGTACGACGGGCAGCGCCGCGGCGACGAGCTGACGCTGTTCGTGGCGAGCTACGCGCCGCCGCCCCGGATGATCGTCTTCGGGGCGATCGACTTCGCCGCCGCGGTGGCCCGCATCGGCGCGTTCCTCGGCTACCGGGTCACCGTCTGCGACGCGCGCCCGGTCTTCGCCACCAAGCGCCGCTTCCCCGAGGCGGACGAGGTGGTGGTGGCCTGGCCGCACCGGTACCTGCAGGCCGAGGCGGAGGCCGGCCGGGTGGACGAGCGGACCGTCGTCTGCGTGCTCACCCACGATCCCAAGTTCGACGCGCCGGTCCTCGAGGTCGCGCTGCGCCTGCCGCTGGCGTACGTGGGGGCGATGGGCTCCCGGCGGACCCACGAAGACCGGCTGGCCCGGCTGCGTGAGCTGGGCCTGACCGAGGAGGAGCTGTCCCGGCTGGCCTCGCCGGTCGGGCTGGACCTGGGCGCGCGTACCCCGGAGGAGACCGCGGTGAGCATCGCTGCGGAGATCATCGCGGGCCGGTGGGGCGGAACGGGGGAGCGGCTGACCCTCCGGGCGGGCCGGATCCACCACGAACCAGTGGCTTAGTTCTCAATCACCTCTTGCCCAGAGCGAGGTGATCAGATTGGCTGTTGAGGTAACACCCTGGCAACGTCGCCCCCGGGAGGTCTAATGCCCCGGATCAGTCTCACGGTCGATGGCGTGCGCTACGACGACGACGTCGAACCCCGAACTCTGCTCGTCCACCACCTGCGCGAACGGCTCGGCAAGGTCGGCACGGTGGTGGGATGCGACACCAGCAACTGCGGCGCCTGCACCGTCCTCATGTCCGGCGAGGCGGTGAAGAGCTGCACCGTCCTGGCCGTCCAGGCGGACGGCGCCGACATCACCACTGTGGAGGGCCTGGCGGGCCCGGACGGCAAGCTGCACCCGGTGCAGCAGGCCTTCCACGACCGGCACGCGCTGCAGTGCGGCTTCTGCACCCCAGGAATGATCATGGCGGCGGTGGATCTGCTCGCCGAGAACCCGGATCCGACCGATGAGGAGATCCGGGAAGGGCTGGAGGGCAACCTCTGCCGCTGCACCGGGTACCAGAACATCGTGCGGGCGGTGCGGGACGCGGCCGCGGCGATGCGGTCGGCGGCCGCGCCGCAGGAGTCGGTCCCGATCGGTGGTGGAGCATGACCGTGACCGACGAGCGGCCGGCCGCTGAGGTCGGGGCGGCGCGTAGGCGCAAGGAGGACGCCCGGCTGATCACCGGTCGGACGATGTGGACGGAGAACGTCGCGCTGCCCGGCATGCTGCACCTGGCGATCCTGCGCAGCCCGATGGCGCACGCCCGGCTGGTCCGTGTGGACACCGCGCCGGCGCTGCGCGAACCGGGCGTGGTGGCCGCGTTCAGCGGCCGGGACCTGCCGGCGATGGGGCTGCCGTGTGCCTGGCCGGTGACCGAGGACATGGTCCATCCCGACCACCCCGCGCTCGCGGTCGACGAGGTGCGTCACGTCGGCGAGCCGGTGGCCGTGGTGGTGGCCCGCGACCGGGCCAGCGCGGTGGACGCCCTGGCCGCGGTCGACGTGGAGTACGAGCCGCTGCCGGTGGTGACGGACATGGAGCAGGCGCTGGCCGACGGCGCTCCGCTGGTGCACCGGGACAAGGGCACCAACAAGTCGTACACCTGGGTCTTCGACTCGGCTGCGGCGGGCACCGGCGGCTCGACCGAGGAGGCGTTCGCCAACGCACCCGTGGTGCTGCGCCGCCGCTATGTCCAACAGCGACTGATTCCGTCCTTCATGGAGCCGCGCAGCGTCGTGGCCGACCCCACCGGCGACCAGTACACGGTCTGGTCGGCCACCCAGATCCCGCACATCCTGCGTTTCCTGCTCTCGGTGGTGACCGGGACGCCCGAGCACAAGGTGCGGGTGGTCGCGCCCGACGTCGGCGGCGGCTTCGGCGGGAAGCTGCAGGTCACCCCGGAGGAGGTCATCGCCTTCGCGGTGGCGCAGAAGCTCGGCAAGCCGGTCAAGTACACCGAGACCCGTTCGGACAGCCTGCTGTCGGCGCACCACGGCCGGGACCAGATCCAGGACATCGAGCTGGCCGCGGACCGTGACGGCAAGGTGCTCGGGCTGCGGGTGAAGCTGCTGGCCAACATGGGGGCGTACCTGGGCCTGGTCACCCCGGGCGTGCCGCTGCTGGGCGCCTTCATGTACAACGCCATCTACAAGTTCCCGGCGTACCGGTTCGAGTGCACCGGGGTGTTCACCAACACCACCATCACCGACGCCTACCGCGGCGCCGGCCGGCCGGAGGCGACGTACGCCATCGAGCGCATCATGGACGAGCTCGCCGCCGAGCTCGGCCTCGACCCGGTGGAGGTGCGCCGGCGCAACTGGATCGGCCACGACGAGTTCCCGTTCACCACGGTTGCCGGGCTGACCTACGACTCCGGCAACTACGAGGCGGCGACGGAGAAGGCGCTGTCCCTGTTCGGCTACGACGCCCTGCGTGAGGAGCAGAAGCGCCGCCGGGAGTCCCGTGACCGGGTGCAGCTGGGCATCGGCGTGTCCACCTACACCGAGATGTGCGGGCTGGCACCGTCCAGGGTGCTCGGTAGCCTGCGCTACGGCGCGGGCGGATGGGAGACCGCGAGCGTGCGGATGCTGCCGACCGGCAAGGTGGAGGTGGTGACCGGCACGTCGCCGCACGGGCAGAGCCACGAGACGGCGTGGAGCCAGATCGTCGCCGACCAGCTCGGCGTGGCGTTCGAGGACGTCGAGGTGCTGCACGGGGACACCCGCACCTCGCACAAGGGCCTGGACACCTACGGTTCCCGGTCGCTGGCGGTGGGCGGCATCGCCCTGGTCAACGCCTGCCAGAAGGTGATCGAGAAGGCCAAGCCGGTCGCCGCGCACCTGCTCGAATGCGACGTCAACGACCTGGAGTTCCGCGGTGGCGCGTTCCGGGTCCGGGGCACGCCCACCGAGGAGCCGGGCAAGACGCTGGCCGACTGCGCGCTCGCCGTGTTCGCCGCGCACGACCTGCCGGACGGGGTCGAGCCCTCGCTGGACGCGGACGCCACCTTCGACCCGGAGAACTTCTCCTTCCCGCACGGGACCCACCTGTGCGCGGTCGAGGTGGACACCGAGACCGGCCGGGTGTCCATCCGGTCCTATGTGGCCGTCGACGACGTCGGCCGGGTGGTGAACCCGCTGATCGTGGAGGGCCAGGTGCACGGCGGCGTGGTGCAGGGCATCGCCCAGGCGCTGTTCGAGGAGGCCGTCTACGATGCCGACGGCAACCTGCTCACCGGCACCTTCGTCGACTACACCCTGCCCAGCGCGGCCGACCTGCCGGACGTCGTCAGCGACCGGACCGAGACGCCGGCGCCGGGCCACCCGCTGGGCACCAAGGGTGTCGGCGAAGCCGGTACGATCGCCTCCACCCCGGCCGTGGTCAACGCCGTCGTCGACGCGCTGCGTCCGTACGGCGTCAACGACATCCGCATGCCGTGCACGCCGGAACGGGTCTGGCGTGCTCTCCAAGGGGGTGCCTCATGATCCCTTCCGCCTTCGACTACGCCCGGCCGTCCACCGTGCAGGAAGCGGTGCGGATCCTGAGCGAGGCCGGGGAGGACGCCAAGGTGCTGGCCGGCGGGCAGAGCCTGATCCCGGTGCTGCGGCTCCGGCTGGCCGCCCCGTCCCTGCTGGTCGACCTGGGCGGCATCGCCGAGTTGCGCGGCGTGTCGGAGTCCGGCGACGAGCTGGTGATCGGCGCGATGACCCGGCACGCGGACATCCTGCGCGACCCGCTGGTGGCGCGCTACGCGCCGCTGCTCGCGCAGGCCACCGCGACCGTCGCGGACCGGCAGGTGCGCCACCTCGGCACGATCGGCGGTTCGCTGTCGCACGCCGACCCGGCCGGGGACCTGCCCAGCGTCTCGCTCGCGCTGGACGCGGTCATGACCATCGCCGGCCCCGCCGGGGAGCGTTCGGTGCCCGCGTCCGAGTTCTTCGTGGACTACCTGACCACGGCGATGCAGCCGGGTGAGGTGCTCGTCGCGGTGCGGGTGCCGAAGCGGGAGGGCTGGGGCACGCACTACGAGAAGTTCAACCGTGTGGCGCAGGCGTGGGCGCTGGTCGGGGTCGCCGCCGCGGTACGCCGGGAGAACGGCTCGATCGCGGAGGCCCGGGTGGCGCTGACCAACATGGGCACCACGCCGCTGCGCGCCACCGCGGTGGAGCAGGCGCTCGCCGGCGCGCTGGCCTCCGCAGACGCGATCGCCTCCGCCGCCGCGTCGGCGGCGGAGGGGACATCGCCGAGCTCGGATGTCTCCGCCTCGGCGGAGTACCGCACCCACCTGGCGAAGGTGCTGACCCGCCGCGCCGTGGCGGCGGCCGGAGGTATCGATGCGGCTTGACCACACGTTCACCGTGCCGGTGCCGGTCGACCAGGCATGGGACGTCCTGCTCGACGTGCCCCGGATCGCCCCATGCATGCCGGGCGCGGCGCTGACCGACTTCGACGGCGAGTCGTTCAACGGCACGGTGAAGGTCAAGCTGGGCCCGATCCAGCTCACCTACAAGGGGAAGGGCCGCTTCGTCGAGCGCGACGAGGCGGCCCGCCGGGTCGTCATCGAAGCCTCGGGCCGGGATGTCCGGGCAGCCGGCACGGCGGCCGCCACGGTGACCGCCGTCCTGGTACCGGACGGCGACTCGACCCGGGTCGACGTGGCCACCGAGCTGACGGTGACCGGCAAACCGGCCCAGTTCGGCCGGGGCATGCTGGCGGACGTGAGCGGCAAGCTGCTCAACCAGTTCGCCGAGTGCCTCGCCGGCCAGCTCGCCAGCTCGTCGTCGGAGTCGGCGCCCGCACCTGCGCCGGGCCCGTCGCCGGAGGCGTCCGCATCCGCTTCGGCGGCACCCGGCGCCGGCTCCGGGTCGACCGGCTCCGCACCGGACTCGGCCGCACCGGACTCACCCGCTGGTGGCTCGGCGGCGCCCGGCTCGACGTCGGCGGCGCCGGCTCCGGCCGGCTCGACCACGGCCGCGCCGGCCCCGGCGGACCAGGTCGAGCCGATCGACCTGCTCAAGGTGACCGGCATCTCCGGCGCCGTCCGCAGGTACGCCCCGTACGGCATGGCCGTCATCGCGTTGGGCGTCCTGGCCTGGCTGGTGGTCCGCTGGTTGCGCTGAGTCCGTCCCGGGCCGCCGGCTAGGCCGTGGGCGCGGGCGGGAGCGCCGCCACCGCGGACCCTCAGCCGGTGTGCGGCAGGCGGGTGGCGGGGATCACGCCGAGCCGGCCGGCCTGGTAATCCTCGAAGGCCTGGATCAGCTCGGCGCGGGTGTTCATCACGAACGGTCCATAGTGGGCGACCGGCTCGCGGATCGGCTCGCCGCCCATGATGAACAGCTCCATCAGGCTCGTGGCGTCCACCCGCAGCGCGTCGCCGGCGCCCAGGACCGCCAGCTGTCCCATGTGGATCGGGTCCTTGCGGGGCCCGGCGAAGCCGCGGCCGCTGAGCACGTAGACCAGCGCGTTGAAGTCCGTCCGCCACGGCAGGTCCAGCCGCGCCCCGGGCTGCAGGGTCACGTGCGTGATGGTGATCGGGGTGTGGGTCACCCCCGGGCCCACATGGCCGGCCACCTCGCCCGCGATGACCCGGATGAGCGCGCCGCCGTCCGGCGTGGTCAGCAGCGCCGCCGCGGTGCCCCGGATGTCCTGGTACCGCGGCGGGGACATCTTCTTCGCCCGGGGCAGGTTCACCCACAGCTGCAGCCCGTGGAACAGGCCGCCGCTCATCACCAGGTGCTCGGGCGGGGTCTCGATGTGGAGGATCCCCGCACCCGCCGTCATCCACTGCGTGTCGCCGTTGGTGATGGTGCCGCCGCCACCGTTGGAGTCCTGGTGCTCGAAGATGCCGTCGATCATGTAGGTGACCGTCTCGAAGCCGCGGTGGGGATGCCACGGCGTCCCCTTCGGTTCGCCGGGCGCGTAGTCCACCTCGCCCATCTGGTCCAGGTGCACGAACGGGTCGAGTTCGGCCAGCGGTACGCCGGCGAACGCGCGGCGGACCGGGAAGCCCTCGCCTTCGAAGCCGCTCGGCGCGGTGGTCAGCCGGCGCACGCCGCGGAATCGGGTGGTCGGTTCCAGAACGGGGATGCGGGGCAGGACGAGCACGTCGTCCACGGTCACTGCTGGCATGGTTTCCCTCTTTACACAGTGGCTTCCGCTACGGGGACGCCGGACGGTCCGGCGGCCGATCGGGTGGCGCCGGGCGGGCCGTCAAGGGCGGACTTGACCCGCTCGAACACGGCGGTCAGGGCGGCCAGCTCGGATCCGTCGAGCAGGTCGATGAGGCGTTGGCGGACGGACGCCACGTGGTGCGGCGCGCTGGCGCGCAGCTTCGCCATGCCCTCGTCGGTCAGCACGGCCTCGCTGCCGCGCCGGTCGGCCGGGCAGCTCTCCCGACGGACCAGGCCGCGCCGCTCCATCGAGGAGATCTGGTAGGTCAGCCGGCTGGGGGAGAAGACCAGGCGCTCGGCCAGCTCTCCCATCCGCAGCCGGCGGCGGGGCGCCTCGGAGAGGACGACCAGCACGTTGTAGTCGGCCATGGTCAGACCGGTCGCCGCGCGCAGGTCGTCCTCCAGTCGCGCGTTCAGCCGGAGGCTGCCCTCGATGTAGGCGCGCCAGCCCCGCAGCTGGGCGTCGGTCAGCCACTCGGTCATACCGCCGACGGTACCACCTCTTTCAAATTTTAACGAGAGATTCGGCGGTACGGCTGGGCATCCGCCGCGCCAGGCGGTGCGCCTTGGCGCCGGACCGGGAGTTCGACGACCGGGCTGACCGGCGTCTGGCAGGCTGGCCGCCATGGACAGGCAGCAGGTCGCCGACTGGGTGGCGGCGTACGAGCGGCTGTGGCGTACCCCGGGCACGGACCGGCTCGCGGAGATCTTCACGCCGGACGCGACGTACCAGCAGGGGCCGTTCCGCGAACCGGTGGTCGGGTTGCCCGCGATCCAGCGGATGTGGGAGGACGAGCGCGACGGCTCGGAGGAGCAGTTCGAGATGGGCTCGAACGTGCTCGCCGTCGACGGCGACACCGCGGTGGTACGGGTGCATGTGCGGTACGGTCCGCCGAGGAACACGGAGTGGCTCGACCTGTGGGTCATCCGGTACGCCCCGGACGGGCGCTGCCGGGCCTTCGAGGAGTGGCCGTTCGCCCCGGACCAGCGGTAGCCCGCAGCCCGCCCGCCGCTACCCTGCGGCCAGACCGGTGAGGCCCGCCGGCGGAGGTGTGCGCACAACGGGGGAGGTTGACGGAATGAGCGCCCGGACCGTGCTGGTGATACCCGGCCGCATGTTCGGCCCGTACTCGCCGCTGCTGTTCTACGCGGCCTGGGCCGCCAGGGTGCGGGGGGCGCAGGTGCGCAACCTGCATTGGACGCCTCCGTCGGATCTGGATGCCGCCGGCCGCGCCGAGTGGGTACGCGGGCAGGTCGGCCCGGTGCTCGACGAGGTGACCGAGACCGGCGGGCCGCCGCTGGTCATCGCCAAGTCGCTGGGCAGCTACGCGGCCCCGCTGGCCGCCGAACGCGGCCTGCCGGCGGTGTGGCTGACGCCGCTGCTGCGCGAACCCGAGGTGGTGGCGGCGCTGCGCCGCGCCACCGCGCCGTACCTGCTCATCGGCGGGACCGCCGACCCCGAGGCCTGGGACGGGCAGCTGGCCCGCCAGCTGTCCCCGCACGTGCTCGAAGTGGACGGTGCCGACCACGGCATGTTCGTGCCTGGGCCGCTGGCCGGCTCGGCCGCCGTGCTGGGCCAGGTCGCCACCGCCGTGGAGCGCTTCCTGGACCAGGTTGTCTGGCCGGTGTAGACACTGTGGGGCCGGCCCCCCCGGCGGGGCCGCCCCG
>JADGHA010000147.1 GCA_019689695.1 Micromonosporaceae bacterium
GGACAGGCGGGTGTGGGTGGCCCATTCGGTGTGTGGCGAACCTCGCATACGCCACACCACGCCTGACAACGATGACAAGGGTGTATCGCCGCAGGATCGGACAATTGCCACGCATCGCCCGTACGCCCGAATAGCGGCGTTGTGATGCCGCATCAGGAGCCGACGGGCATCAGGCGCGGGCGAAGATAAACACTCCGTCGAGTTCGCCGAGGACGGTCGCAGCGGGTGGCGAGTCGCCCAACCACACCCGCCAGCCCTCAGCCACGTCCCATCCGGTGCAGACGAACTGCGCAGTCACCAGGAAGCGCCACGCCGGATCGCGGGCGCACACGCGCAGACCCGTTCGGTCGCCCTCGACGATGAGCGCGGTCAGCACCGGCCAGGCATCCCGGTCGAGGTCGACGACGACCGGCCGCCCGGACGCGTGCTGGGCCAGCCTGCCCACCATCCGGGGCAGATCGGGCAGGTTCTCCGGCGCGGTGGTCAGCGCCGCGGACCGGCCGGCCACCAGAAGTGCCCCGGCAAGCGCGCCGACCAGTACCAGCCGAGCCACCCGCGGGCCGGGCCGCAGCCAGCCGAAGCGGGTGCTGCGCAACCAGGCCGACAGCCGGGCCGGCCGGGCGCCATCCACCGCGAGAACGGCCAGCACCACCAGGAACAGCGGCACCGCCCAGGAGAAGTAGCCGACGTACTCCTGGCTCAGGTCGTCGATGCCCCGGGCCGCGTAGCCGGCGAACAGCAGCTCGGCCAGTACGCCGATCCCCAGGCCGGACAGCAGGAACCACCGCCGGCCGCCGGGTGGGTGGGCGGCGGCCAGCCAGCCGAGGCCGGCGACGAGCGACACCGCCAGGACCGCCGCGACCGCCGGTTGGCCCGGCCAGAAGGCCAGCACGTACCGGGCGGTGGCGGCCGCGCCGTGCGCGTGGTGCTGGCCACCGTAGCTGAGGTACTTGCCGAACTCGCCCGGCCAGTGCCAGACCAGGTCCACCGCGATGGGCAGGACGAAGAGCGCGACGACGAGGCCGGCCGGCAGCAGGTCGCGGCGGGGCCACCGCACCCGCCGCGGCCAGGCGGTGGCCACCGCGGCGGCCGCTATCACGGGTACGAAGAACAGGAATTCGGCGTGCCCGTGCACCAGCAGCCCACCGGCGAGCGCGAGCGCCCACAGGTGGGCGGTGCGCCCCGCGGCCACCGAGGCGGCGGCGGTCAGCAACAGCAGGAACGGCGCCAGGTAGAGGTACGGCATCCAGGCCGAGCTGAGCAAATTGTCGTGAGTGGCGAGGAAGATCAGCACGACCACCCCGCACCAGGCCACCGGCGGCCAGGACCGCACCCAGCCGCGCAGGATTGCCAGCGCCGCGGCGACCAGAGCGGCGTTGAGGACCAGCATGGCCAGCCACTGCCCGTTCCACGGCGCCGGCACCAGCCCCAGCAGGTCGTGGAAGATCCACTCCCCGGCCGCTTGCCCGTAGAAGAACCCGGGGCCGGGGTGGGAGAAACCGATCCGGGAGTAGTTGCCGACGAGGAGATCGAAGTGCTTGGCCTGGGCCGTGATGATCGCGTTGGCCGCGCTGTCCCCGCGCGGGTGCACCGGCTCGGTGAACACCACGTGGTTGCGTACCAGCAACAGCGCGAGCAGCGCGGCGAAACCGGCCCCGAACACGCCGCCCGGTCCTGACCACCGACGACGGACTGGCGGCGATGCCCCGGCAACCGCGACGTCGCCGTCCGGACCGGTGCGGCGGGTCGCGGTCAGCATGGAGAGCGGATCGTAGCGCAGGCGGGCATCGCCGAGAGGGAGCGGCCGCTCCATCAGCCGCGGACCACGGCTACTGCTGCGTGCCCTCGAGCATGGCCACGCCGAGCGGGGTCAGCGTGTGCCGGACGGTGTTGCCGTCCCGCCGGGTCACCAGCAGGCCGGCGTTGCGCAGCACCGAGGCGTGCTGGCTGGCCGCCGCCGGCGAGATGTGCAGCCGCCGCGCGATCTCCCCGGTGGAGCTGCCGCCGCCCGCCGCGGCGAGCACGGCCGCGCGGGTCCGGCCGAGCAGCGCGCCCAGTGCCTGCCGTTGCGCCGGCGGGCGGGCGTGGCGCAGGCCGCCCAGCCGGTCCACCGGGTAGACCAGCACCGGCGGCAGCGTGGGGTCGACCAGGGTCACCGGGACGCGGTCGCAGAAGAACGACGGGACCAGCCACAGCCCACGCCCGCCGAGGTGAAGGTCCCGGGTGGACGGGTAGTCGGGGATCGAGAGCACCTCGCCGTCCCAGCGCGCGACCGGGCGGAGGCTGGCCAGCAGCCCGTGCGTGCCGCCGTCCAGCAGGGCACGGGCGCGGTACGCCCGGTCCGCGTCGACCGCCGCCCGCAGCCACCCGTGGTACGGGTCGATCGCCACGCGGCCGTACTCCGCCATGGCGGCGGTGAGCTGGCGCAGCATGTCGGGCTCGCCGCGGGCGAGTCCCGCCGCCTGCGCGGGCAACGACCGCTGCTGGGCGAGCAGGCTGAGATCCCTGCGCAGGCGCGCCTTCGGCGTGGCCCGCACCGCCTCGAGCCCGGCGTCCAGGCCGTACCGGCCCTCCCACGGGGTGAGGAAGTCCGGGAAGTAGTTGTGCGGCGGATTGAGCTCCAGCAAAAGGTGCATGGCCGCCAGCCGGCCGTCCCGGCGGAGAATGCCACGGACCTCGCGCCGCCAGTCCCCGATCAGGCCGTCCCGGCCGCCGTCCTGCAACAGGTGCAGGCTCAGCACCAACTCCCAGACCGGGTCGGGGGCAGGGGCGACTCTGGTCCGGGCCAGGTCCTCGCCGGAGAAGAGGATTCGCAGCACCGCCGGCAGACTCTACCGAACCCGGCCGCCACCAGCGTCTTTCGTCCCACAGTGAAAGACCTCGACGGTCCGGCCGGTCGCCCGGCATGCTGACCTCGCCCGGGGACCTGGGGGAAGGCGCCGTGCCCGCCGGGCACGGCGCGACCACAGCCACGACCCGGACGACCCTGGACGTCGCCACGAGGGTCGGCGGCCACCCCACCAGCTCCGCGGAGGTGACGTCCAGGGTCTATCTCACAGGTACGTGTGCTCGCCGCGCTCCTTCAGCAGGTCGACCAGCTTCTTGACGTCCTGGGCGCGATCGCGGGGACAGATCAGCACCACGTCCGGCGTGTCCACCACGACCAGATCATGGACGCCCAGCGCGGCGACGAGCCGGCCGGAGTGCGGCACCACGACCAGCCCGCTGGAGTCGTGCAGCAGCACCCCCGGCTTCTCCTCGCCGTCCGGTGCGCCGACCACCACGGCGCCCTCCCCGGCGTCCGGCAGCACCGTGCCCAGCGTGTGGAAATCACCCACGTCGGTCCAGCCGAAGTCACCGGGCACCGTGCCGACCCGGCCCGCGGCCGCCGCGCCCTCCATGACTGCGTAGTCCACCGAGATCTTCGGCAGGGAGGGCCAGACGTCGCCGAGCACCGCGGCCCGGCGCGGGGTGTCCCACGCCTGGGCGATGGTGACCAGGCCGGCGTGCAGCTGCGGCTGCTGCCGGGCCAGCTCGGCGAGGAAGACGTCCACCCGCCAGACGAAGATGCTGGCGTTCCAGAAGTGGTGCCCCGACTCGACGTAGCGGACCGCCAGGTCGTACGCAGGCTTCTCGGTGAACTCCTCGACCCGCCGGATCGGGCCGGTGCCGAGCCGGTCACCGGACCGCAGGTAGCCGTAGCCGGTCTCCGGGCGGGTGGGGGTGATGCCCACGGTCATCAGCAACCCCTGCTCGGCGCCGGCCACCGCCTCCCGGAGCACGTCGCAGAACCGGTCACCGTCCTGAATCAGGTGATCGGCGGCGAACGACCCCATCACCGCGGCCGGGTCCCGCTGCGCGATGACCGCGGCGGCCAGCCCGATCGCCGCACAGGAGTCGCGCGGCGACGGCTCGACCAGGATGTGCGCCTCGGGCAGGCTCGGCAGCTGGCGGGCCACCGCGGCCGCATGCGCCGCGCCGGTCACCACGTACGTCCGGTCCATCGGCGCCAGCGGCGCCAGCCGGCGTACGGTCGCCTGCAGCAGCGACGCGGCGCTACCGGTCAGCGGGTGCAGGAACTTCGGGTGGTCGGCGCGGGACAGCGGCCACAGTCGCGTGCCGCTGCCTCCGGCTGGAATCACCGCATACAGCATCGGCCCATCATCCACGACAGCCCTACCCGCCGGGTGGCATCCGGCTCAACTGGCCGCCCGCGTCCAAGCAGCGATGTGCACCTCGGCGCTGGACTCCCAGGTGAACTCCTTGGCCCGGTCGAACCCGGCCTTGGCCAGCGCCAGCCGGCGCGCCTCGTCGTCCAGCAACGCGGCCAGGTCGGCCGCGATCTGGTCCGGGTCCTCGCTGGTGTAGGCGACCGCGTCGCCGCCGACCTCGGGCAGCGACAGCCGCGGCGTGGTCAGCACCGGCGCCCCGCACGCCATCGCCTCCAGGATCGGCAGGCCGAAGCCTTCGCCGTAGGAGGGGTAGGCGGCGACCAGCGCGCCGCCGAGGTAGCCCGGCAGGTCGGCGTAGCGCAGGTACCCCGGGCGCAGCAGCCGCAGGTGCGCCGGTACCTCGGCGACCGCGCGGTCGATCTCGTCGTCGTGCCCCTGCCCGCCGGCGATCACGAGGGCGGGCGGGTTGCTGCGGTCACGCACCGCGGCCGCCCAGCCGCGGATCAGGTTGGGCACGTTCTTGCGCGGCTCCTTGGCGCCCAGGAACGCGATGTACTCGCTGCGGCCGAGCCCGAGCCGGGCCCGCACGCGCGCCTTCTCGTCGTCGCTGGGCAAGTGGAACGCGCTGTGGTCGACCCCGTGGTAGGCCACGTCGATGCGGGTCGGGTCGGCGTCCAGCAGCCGGATCAGCTCGTCCCGGGTGGCCTTGCTCGGCACGATCATCCGGGACGCCCGACGCAGCGAGGTCTTGATCGCGCTGCGGAAGAAGGTGCCCTTGGACTTGTCGTAGTGCTCCGGCTCGGTGAAGAAGGTCGCGTCGTGCACGGTCACGGTCACCGGGCAGCCTGCCCGCAGGGGGCAGGTGTAGAAGGGCGAGTGCAGCACCTGCACGGCCAGCTGCTGGGCGAGCAGGGGCAGGCCGGTCTGCTCCCAGGCCAGCCGGGCCGGCCGGTGCGCCACCGCGGCCGGGGCGCCGATCACCTCGGCACCCGGAAGCATCCGCGCGTACCGCTCGACGTCGGTGCGCTGGCACACCACGGCCAGGTCGATCTGGCTGCCGGTCACCTTGCCGAGCGCGCCGATCAGCCCATCGACGTACCTGCCGACCCCGCCGCGGTCGGCCGGGACACTCGTGGCGTCGACGAGAACGCGGGGCGGGCTGCCGGCGGTCACAGGGCGGCTCCTCGGAACACAGGTCTCGAACGTTGGTCGTCGGGGTCCGGATTGTGTGATCGAACCCTCATCTGCAAGCCTACGCCGATCCGCCCACACGCCGTTGTCTGCGACGCGACCGCCGGGCATTCATTCGTCACTTACCCTGACGCCTGTCAGCATATCGGCACCAGGCGGTCACCGTTAGTCCCTGAAGCGGCCGTATCGACGGTGCCCAGGTGCCGGGGGATGCGACACAGCCCACGGACCCGGGGTATAGCGTCGTCCGGTGTCGAGCCGTGGAGGGAATCGGGGAACGATGGCGGGATCCGCCGGAAGTGTCGGAGGAAACTTTGCCGCGGCCGTCGCCCGCGACCCGGCGCGCCCGCTGATCACCTGGTACGACGATGCGAGCGGCGACCGGGCCGAGCTGTCCGGCGCCACGCTGGCGAACTGGGTGGCCAAGACGGCGAACCTGCTCGTCGACGGCTGCGGGCTCGGCCCCGGCGACCGTGCGGCCGTGCTGCTGCCGCCGCACTGGCAGACCGCGGCGGTGCTGCTCGGCTGCTGGTCCGCCGGCCTCGCGCTGGCCGGCCCGGAGCCCGGCCCGGTCGACGTGCTGTTCGCCGGCCCCGACTCGCTCGGGGAAGCGGAACACTGGCCGGCCGCGGACCGGTACGCGCTCGCCCTGGCGCCGCTGGCCGCTCCATTCCGGACTCCCCCGCCTGGGTTCGCCGACTACGTGGTCGAGGTGCGCGCCTTCGGTGACCAGTTCTCCGCCTGGGCCGGCTCCGGCCCCGGCGATCTCGTCGAGCAGGCGGCGGACCGCGCCGCCCAGCTCGGCATCGCCGCCGGCGACCGGGTGCTGGTCGACGCCGACGCCCGCGACGACCCCCTGGACTGGTTGCTCGCCCCGCTGCTGACCGGCGCCTCTGTCGTCCTATGTGGACATCTGGACCGGGGACGGCTGGCCGACCGGGTCACCGCCGAGAAGGTGACCCGGGTCCTCTAGGTCAGCTGGCCGCCCGTTCCCGGGCCAGCCGCTCGAAGGCGGCCAGCGACTCCGGATTGGCCAGGGCGCCCCGGGCCGCGGCCCGGGCCCCCGGCGTGCCGGTGAGAATCTTCTTCACCGGCACCTCCAGCTTCTTTCCGGACAGTGTCCGCGGCACCGCGTCCACCTGGTGGATCGCGTCTGGCACGTGCCGCGGCGAGAGCGCGGTGCGCAGCTGCGAGACCAGCTTGGCGCGCAGCGCGTCGTCCAGCTTCAGGCCTTCGGCCAGCACCACGAACAGCACCAGCTCTCCCGGCCCGCCCGCCGGGTCTTCCAGATGGACGACGACGGAGTCGAGCACCTCGTCCAGGCCCTCCACGACCGAGTAGAACTCGGCCGTGCCCAGCCGGACCCCGCCCCGGTTGAGGGTGGCGTCCGACCGGCCGGTGATCACGCAGGTGCCGCGCTCGCTGATGGTGATCCAGTCCCCGTGCCGCCAGACGCCCGGATAGAACTCGAAGTACGCCTCGCGGAAGCGGCGGCCGTCCGGGTCGTTCCAGAACCCCACCGGCATGCTCGGCATCGGCGCGGTGATCACCAGCTCGCCGAGCCGCCCGATCACCGGCTGGCCCTGCGGGTCGTACGCCTCGACCTTGGCGCCCAGGCAGCGGCAGGCGATCTCCCCTTCGTACACCGGCGTCAGCGGGCTCGAGCCGAGGAAGCCGGTGCAGAGGTCGGTGCCGCCGGACAGGGACTGCAACTGCACCGATCCGCTGACCTCCTGGTACACCCAGCGGAAGCCCTCCGGCGGCAGCGGGGCGCCGGTCGAACCCACGCCGCGCAGCCGGCTCAGGTCGTACTGCTTGGGCGTGACGCCGTTCTTCCGGCAGGCCAGCAGGAACGGCGCCGACGTGCCGAAGAACGTGATCCCCGCCTGCTCCGCGAGCCTCCACAGTGCACCGAGGTCCGGCCAGCCGGGGTCGCCGTCGAACATGACCACCGCGGTGCCCACCGCCGGGCCGGAAGCCAGGTAGTTCCACATCATCCAGCCGGTGGTGGTGAACCAGAAGAACCGGTCGCCCGGCCCGAGGTCGGTGTGCAGGGCGAGCATCTTGAGGTGTTCGAGCAGGATCCCGCCGTGCCCGTGCACGATCGGCTTGGGCAGGCCGGTGGTGCCGGAGGAGTAGAGCACGTAGAGCGGGTGGTCGAACGGCACCCGCTCGAACGCCAGCGGCTCGTCGGTCTCCCCGGCCAGCTCGGCCCAGCCCGACGGGGCGTCATGCAGGTACGGCAGGGTCACCACATGGGCCACCGACGGCAGCTCGGCCCGGATCGCGGCGACCTCGCCCCGCCGGTCGACCGCCTTCGCGCCGTACCGGTAGCCGTCCACCGCGACCAGCACCTTCGGCTCGATCTGCCGCCAGCGGTCGACGACGCTGCGAGTGCCGAACTCGGGGGCGCAGGAGGAGAAGGTGGCGCCCAGGCTCGCGGTGGCGAGCATCAGCACGAAGGTTTCCGGGATGTTCGGCAGGTACGCGGCCACCCGGTCGCCGCGGGCCACGCCCAGCCGGCGCAGCCCGGCGCGTACCCGCCGCACCTGCTCGCGCAGCTGCGCTGCGGTCAGCGTGACCGGATCGCGGCTCTGGGAGTAGGCCAGGACGACCGGGTCGTCGTCGGCCAGGCCCGGCATCCGCAGCACGTGCTCGGCGTAGTTGAGCCGCGCGCCGGGGAACCACCGGGCGCCGGGCATCTGCCGGCCGACCAACGCTTCCGTCGCCGGTGGCCCGCCGTCCGCCAGCACCTGGAAGTACTGCCAGATCGACGACCAGAATCCGGGCAGGTCCGCGACCGACCATTGCCACAGCTGCGGATAGCCGGCGAAGCTCAGCCCGCGTTCGCGCTCCAGCCAGCGCAGGTAGTCACCGATACGGGACCGTTCGCGGACGTCGGGTGGCGGCGTCCACAGCACGGGGGTCACTGTGGGCATAGCCGCACGCTACTACTGGCTGACGGCGGCAAACCAGGCGTGCCGGCGGAGGCCCGAACCGGTACGGTGCCCGCATGCGACATCTTTGGAGTCTGCTCGCCGGCGTCGTGGTCGCGCCGCTGACCTGGTGCCTGGTCGCGTTGGGAGAGAACGGATCGCAGGAGAAGGTCGGGGCCTGGGTCAGCGCCCGGCGCTGGGACACCACCGACCTCATCGAGCCGGCGGTCTACCTCGCCGTCGCCGGGATCCTGGTCGGGCTGGTCGCGACGCTCCGCATCTCCCCGGTCGGGCCGCTCGTCGCCGGCCTGCTGCTGGTGGCCGCGTACGTCGGCCTGTTCATCTCGCCGCTGGACGTGCGCGAGGCGGTCCCGGACAACTGGGAGATCTACGACCGGCACCTGCCACTGCTCACCCCGCTGGACAACGGCACCCTGGCGCTGATCGGCGCGCTGCTGGTGATGGCCGTGTTCAGCGCCGACCGCTGGCGGCGGTGGCCGGCGCCCGCGGCCGCCGCAGGTTCGGCCGCCGAACCCGCGCCATCCCCGCAACCCGCCGCCGAGCCGGTGCCCGTGGCGGCCGCCTCCACAGAGGCCGGCACGGCCCGGACCGACGCCGAGCCGGCGGACCGGCCCACCGAGCCGCCGACCGAGGCCGAGCCGGCAAAGCAGCCGGCCACCACCGCACCGTCCCCCCGAAACC
>JADGHA010000148.1 GCA_019689695.1 Micromonosporaceae bacterium
GGGGGGGGGGGGGCGGGGGGGGGGGCGCGCCCCCCCCCCCCCCACGGGTCAGGGGAGGCTGGCCACGCCGCGCGGCAGGAAGCGCCGGCCGGTCACCCGCTCGGACACGCCTGCCCGGTCCAGGTAGGGCGTGATGCCGCCAAGGTGGAACGGCCAGCCGGCGCCCAGGATCAGGCACAGGTCCACGTCCTGGGGCTCGGCGACCACGCCTTCGTCCAGGATGAGCCGGATCTCCTCGGCCAGCGCCTCCAGCGCCTTCTCGCGCACCTCGTCCGCGGTGCGGGCGGTGTCGCCCACCTTGAGCAACGCTGCGGCCTGCGGGCTGAGCTCCCCGTCGGCGAGCAGTGGGACTCCGGCCTCGGCGATACGGCCCAGGTTCTCGCTGACGCCGAACCGGTCCGGGAACGCGGCGTGCAGCGTCCCGGCCACGTGGTGGGCGACCGCAGGGCCGACCAGGTCCAGCAGGGCGAGCGGCCGCATCGGCAGGCCCAGCGGGTCGAGCGCGGCATCGGCGACGGCGGCCGGCGTGCCCGCGTCCACCGCGGCGAAAACCTCGCCGAGGAACCGGCTCAGCACCCGGTTCACCACGAACGCGGGCGCGTCCTTCACCAGTACGGTCGACTTCTTCAGCTTCTTGCCCACCGCGAACGCGGTGGCCAGCGTGGCGTCGTCGGTCCGCTCCCCGCGTACCACCTCCAGCAGCGGCATGACCGCGACCGGGTTGAAGAAGTGCAGCCCGACCACCCGCTCCGGGTGGGCCAGCCCGGCGGCCATCTCGGTGACCGACAGCGACGAGGTGTTCGTGGCCAGCACGCACTCCGGGCCGACCAGATTCTCCACCTCGGCCCACACCTGCTTCTTCACGGCCAGGTCCTCGAAGACGGCCTCGACCACCAGGTCCGCGCCGGCGAACGCGGCCTTGTCCACCGAGCCGGAGACCAGGGCGCGCAGCTTCGCCGCCTTGCCTTGGTCCAGCCGGCCCCGGCCGACCAGCTTGTCGATCTCGGTGTGGATGTAGGCCAGGCCCTTGTCCACCCGCGCCTGGTCCAGGTCGGTCAGCACGACCGGGACCTCCAGCCGGCGGGCGAACAGCAGCCCCAGCTGGGAGGCCATCAGGCCGGCGCCGACAATGCCCACCTTGGTCACGTCCCGAGCCAGCGCCGACGGCGGCGCGCCGACCGGCTTCTTGGCCCGCCGCTGCACCAGGTCGAAGGCGTACAGGCTACTGCGGTGCTGCTCGCTCAGGAACAGGTCGGCCTGAATCTCCTCCTCGGTCGCGGTACCGGTGGCGAAATCCGCGGTCCGGGCCAGGGCCAGCAGATCCAAGGCCCGGTACGGTGCCGGGGCCGCACCGTGCAGGCGCTTGTCCAGCTCCTGCCGGGCGTACGCGATGACCGCGTCCCACATCTCGCCGCGGTCCACCGGCGGGCGTTCCACGGTGATGTCGCCGCGGACCACGCCCGCCGCCCACTCCAGCGACCGCTCCAGGAAGTCGGCCGGTTCGAACAGCACGTCGGCGATGCCCATCTCCGCCGCCTGCTCCGGCCGCAGCATCCTGTTCTGCATCAGCGGGTTCTGCACGATGACCTGGGCGGCGTTGACGATGCCGACCAGGTTGGGCAGCAGCTGCGTGCCGCCCCAGGCCGGCACCAGGCCGAGGGAGACCTCGGGGAAGGCGATGGCGTTCGCACCGCTGGACACGGTCCGGTAGTGGCAGTGCAGAGCCAGTTCCAGGCCGCCGCCCAGGCAGGCGCCGTTGATGAACGCGAAGGTCGGGATCTGGCTGTCCTTGAGCCGGGCGAAGATGCGATGCCCCAGCCGGCCGGCCTCCAGCGCTATCTCCCGGCTGGTGATCTGCGGCATGGCGGTGATGTCGGCGCCGACGCAGAAGACGTACGGCTTGCCGGTCACCGCGATCAGGCGCACCCGCGGGGCGTGCTCGGCGATCTCGTCCAGCGCCGCGTCCAGGCTGGCCAGGCTCTCCGGGTTCAACACGTTCGGCTTGGTGTGGTCGAGCCCGTTGTCCAATGTGATCAGTGCGGCTTCGCCGTCCAGCCCCGGTACCGCGACGAAGCGGAGCAGCGACTTGGTGATGTTCACTTGGCCCCCTCCCAGGTGGGGTTCTCCCAGATCACGGTGCCGCCCATGCCGATACCGATGCACATCGCGGTCAGCCCGTAGCGCACCTCGGGATGCTCGGCGAACTGCCGGGCCAGCTGGGTCATCAGGCGTACGCCGGAGGAGGCCAGCGGGTGGCCGACGGCGATCGCGCCGCCCCACGGGTTGACCCGGGGGTCGTCGTCGGCGATGCCGAAGTGGTCCAGGAACGCCAGCACCTGCACGGCGAACGCCTCGTTGAGTTCGAACAGCCCGATGTCCTCGATGGACAGTCCGGCCAGCCGCAGGGCCTTCTCGGTGGACGGGATCGGGCCGATCCCCATCACCTCGGGTTCGACGCCGGCGAACGCGTACGAGACCAGGCGCATCGCCACCGGCAGGCCCAGCTCGCGCGCGACGTCCTCGGCGGCGAGCAGGCACGCGGTCGCGCCGTCGTTGAGCCCGGCCGCGTTCCCTGCGGTCACCTTCCCGTGTGGCCGGAACGGAGTCTTGAGCGTGGCCAGCTTCTCCAGCGAGGTGTCCGGCCGCGGCGCCTCGTCCACGGTGGCCAGTCCCCAGCCCTGCTCGGGCGAGCGGACCGCCACGCTGACCAGGTCGCCCTGCAGCTTCCCCTCGGCGTACGCCTTGGCGGTCTTGCGCTGCGAGGCGAGGGCGAACCGGTCCGCGCGTTCCTTGGTCACCGCGGGCAGCCGGTCGTGCAGGTTCTCCGCGGTCGCGCCCATCACCAGGGCCGACGGGTCGACCAGCCGTTCGGCCAGGATGCGCGGGTTGGGATCGACCCCCTCGCCCATCGGGTGCCGGCCCATGTGCTCGACGCCACCGGCGATGGCCACGTCGTACGCGCCCATGGCGATGCCTCCGGCCACGGTGGTCACCGCGGTCATCGCGCCGGCGCACATCCGGTCAATGGCGTACCCGGGCACGGTCTTGGGCAGACCGGCCAGCAGGGCGGCGGTACGGCCGATGGTCAGCCCCTGGTCGCCGATCTGCGTCGTGGCCGCGATGGCGACGTCGTCCACGCGTTCCGGCGGCAGCTGCGGGTTGCGCCGCAGCAACTCCCGGATGCATCGGACGACCAGATCATCGGCGCGGGTGTTGGCGTACACGCCGCCGGCCTTGCCGAACGGCGTACGGAGCCCGTCGACGAAGGCGACGTTGCGGACTTCACGGGGCACAAGGGTCTCCTCACGTCGGTGTGCCCCGTATATTACTCGGCAGTAACTCCGCTGCGCGGGTGGCCCGCGCCACGCCCCGGTCCGCTCAGCCGGCCTCGGGATCGGCGAGCGCCTCGGTCAGCTCATCGGCGACCAGCGCGATCTGCCAGCGGCGGGCGCCGGTGCCGGCCAGGGCGGCCGCGACGCTGTCGACGTCCAGCTTCTCCGGCGGGGTCCAGGCCAGGCGGCGCACCGAGTCCGGGGAGATGAGGTTCTCCGGCGGCAGGCGGTGCTGGCCGGCGATCCGGGTGACCACCTCGCGGCAGCGGGCCAGCCTCGCCGCGGCGACCGGGTCCCGTTCGGACCACCGGTGCGGTGGGGGCGGGCCGTCCAGCGTCGGTGGCACCGGCAGCTGGTCGTCGCGCAGCGTCCGCGCCTCGGCCAGCGCGTCCAGCCAGACCCGGGCCAGCCGCCGCACGGACCGGCCGCCGAAGCCGGGCAGGGCGAGCAGGCTCCGCTCGTCCTGCGGGTCCGTCTCGGCCGCCGCGATGATGGCCGAGTCCGGCAGGACCCGGCCGGGCGCGCTGTCCCGCCGCGCCGCGATCTGGTCCCGGGCGTACCACAGGGCCCGCACCCGGGCCTGCGCACGGGCTCCGCGCACGCGGTGGATCCCGGACGTCCGCCGCCAGGGATCGGGTCGGGGTCGGGGCGGCTGCGCGCCGGTGGCGGCCAGCGCGGCGAACTCCTCGGCGGCCCACTGCGACTTGCCCTGCCGCTCCAGTTCGGCGGCGAGCGCGTCGCGCAGGTCGACCAGCAGCTCCACGTCGAGCGCCGCGTAGCTGAGCCAGGAAACGGGCAGCGGCCGGTTGGACCAGTCCGCGGCCGAGTGGTGCTTCTCCAGGGTGAAGCCCAGCAGCTGCTCGGTCAGCGAGGCGAGGCCGACCCGCTCGAAGCCGGCCAGCCGGGCGGCGAGCTCGGTGTCGAACAGCCGCAGCGGGCGCAGGCCCAGCTCGGCCAGGCAGGGCAGGTCCTGGCTGGCCGCGTGCAGCACCCACTCGGCCTCGGCTATCGCCGTGTTGAGCGCACTGAGGTCGGGCAGGGGGAGCGGGTCGATGAGCACGGTGCCGGCCCCGGCCCGGCGCAGCTGGACCAGGTATGCCCGCTGCGTGTAGCGGTAGCCGGAAGCGCGCTCGGCATCCACCGCCACCGGGCCGGTGCCCGCGGCGAAGCGGTCGACCACGGCCGCCAGCTCGTCGGGGGTCGTCACCGGCTGCGGGGTACCCTCGCGCGGCGCGGTGAGGAGCACAGGCTCGCCTTCCCCTGCCGTCGTCGTCGGGGGCAGGGGTGGTACGTCGGTCACCCGACAACCGTACGGGGCGGCGGCGCGCACGCCGAGTCAGCCTCCCCCACCGGCGCGTCGAACCGGGCCGGGGCGCGTGTGCCCGGTCAAGGTGCGCGCAGGACGGTAACCCCGGGTGGCGGCAGGCCCCCGGTCGACGCGAGCAGCGTGCACCAGGCGTGCATGTGCGGGCGCAGGTCGGCGCCGAGTGGCGTCCAGGAGGCGCGCAGCTCGAGGTCGGCCGAGACCGCCGCGCCCGGCTGGTCGCTGTGCCGGCTGCTCCGGCCCGCCAGCTCACCGAAGCGGCTCGACATGGTCACGGTCACCGTCCCACCGAGCGCCGTATGCCGGGCCCCGTGCGCCTCCAGCGCGTCCACCAGCCAGCTCCAGTCCACCTGAGGCAGCAGCGGGTCGGCCGCCAGGTCCGCCTCCAGCTCCGCAGTCACGTAGGTGACCAGGCGCAGCGTGCCCGGGCCCCACGCCTCGTGACCGTCCGGGTCGTGCAGCAGGATCAGCCGGCCGGTGGCCACCTCCTCCGCCTGCCGCAGCACGGTCGCGCCCATGGCGTACGCGAACGGAGCCAACCGCCGCGGGGGCGGCAGGTCCTCGACGGTGATCTCGTCCCGCGGCCGGACCGCCCGCAGGTCCGCCACGGCACGCGTGAACGTCTCCGGCAGTACGGTCGAAGACGTCATAGCTGCGAGCGTAGGGCGCCCGGGGCCAGAGAACCGGCAACGCCGCGCCGGAGGCGCGTCCTGCCCCCCGGACCGTCACACCAGGGCTGCGTGGGACGATGGCCCCGATGACGACGAGCACCCACGCCCCGGTAGACCAGTCCGTGTTCCTGCGGGCCTGCCGCGGTGAACCGGTGCCGCACCCGCCGGTGTGGTTCATGCGCCAGGCCGGGCGCTCGCTGCCCGAGTACCGCAAGATCCGGGCCGGGATACCCATGCTGGAGGCGTGCCGGCGCCCGGACCTGGTCTGCGAGATCACCCTGCAGCCGGTCCGCCGGCTCGGCGTGGACGCGGCGATCTTCTTCAGCGACATCGTGGTGCCGCTCGCCGCGGTCGGCGTGGACCTCGACATCGTGCCGGGCACCGGTCCGGTGGTCGGCCAGCCGGTCCGGTCCGCCGCCGACGTGGACCGGCTGCGGCCGCTCACCCCGGCCGACGTGGAGTACGTCAGCGAGGCGGTCCGGCTGCTGGTGGCCGAGCTCGGCGGGATCCCGCTGATCGGTTTCGCCGGCGCGCCGTTCACGCTCGCCAGCTACCTGGTCGAGGGCGGGCCGTCGCGCACGTACGCGCGGACCAAGGCCCTGATGTACGGGCAGCCGGACGTGTGGCACGCGCTGTGCGCCCGGCTCGCGCAGATCACCCGGGAGTTCCTCGAGGTCCAGATCGCGGCCGGGGCGTCGGCCGTCCAGCTCTTCGACTCCTGGGCGGGCGCGCTCTCCGAGGCGGACTACCGCAGCTACGTGCTGCCGCACTCGGCCGCCGTGCTGGCCGGCCTGGACCGCGTGCCGCGGATCCACTTCGGCGTCGGCACCGGGCACATGCTGGGCGCCATCGCCGAGGCCGGCGCGGACGTGGTCGGGGTGGACTGGCGCACGCCCCTGGACGTGGCGGCCGCCCAGATCGGGCCGGGCCGGGCGGTGCAGGGCAACCTGGACCCGACCGTGCTGTTCGCGCCGTGGGAGTTCGTCGAGGCGCAGGTGCGGCGGGTGCTGGCCGAGGGCGCGGCGGCGGCCGGGCACGTGTTCAACCTGGGGCACGGCGTGCTGCCCGATACCGACCCCGACATCCTCGGGCGGGTGGTGGACCTGGTGCACGGCGGGAGCCGCCCGTGAAGATCGCCGTGGTGGGTGGTGGCGTCGCCGGGCTGGCGGCCGCCCTGCGGCTGCGCGAGCTGGCGCCGGCCGCCGACGTGGTCGTCATCGAGCAGTCCGACCGGGTCGGCGGCAAGTTGCGCACCGGCCAGCTCGCCGGCGTCGACGGCAGCCCGATCCCGGTCGAGCTGGGCGCGGAGAACTTCCTGATCCGTGATCCGGCGGCCGGCGGGGACAGCGCGCCCGTGCGGGTGGCCCGGCGGCTCGGGCTCGGCCCGGATCTGGTCCATCCGGCCAGCGGCACCGCCGCGCTCGCCGTCGGCGGCACGCTGCGGCCGATGCCCGGCGGGACCCTGATGGGCGTACCGGCACAGCTGGACCTGCCGCAGGACGTGGCGAAGCTGGACGCGGACCGCGACGTCGACGCGGGCCACCCGCTGCTGGCACCCGGGCAGGACGTGGCGGTCGGCGCGCTGGTCCGGGACCGGCTCGGTGACCAGGTCGTCGACCGCCTGGTGGATCCGCTGCTGGGCGGGGTGTACGCGGGCCGGGCAGACCAGCTCTCGCTCGCCGCGACCGTGCCCGGCCTGGCCGCCGCGGCCACCACCGAACACACGCTGACTGGCGCCGTGCGCGCAGCGATGGCGGCCAGCGCCGCGCACCGGCCGCCGCCCGGCGGGCCGGTCTTCGCCACCGTCGCCGGCGGCGTCGAGCGGCTCGTGCGGGCGATGGCGGCCCAGGTCCAGGTGCGCCTCGGCATGCCGGTGCGGGAGCTGCGCCGGACCGGCCACCGGTGGACCCTGGTGCTCGGGCCGGTACCGCGGCCGGAGACGGTCGAAGCGGACGCGGTCGTCCTCGCCGTGCCGGCGCGGCCGGCGGCCCGGCTGCTCGCCGCGGCGCACCCCGCGGCCGCGGCCGAGGTCGGGGTCCTCGACTACGCCAGCGTGGCGCTGGTCGCCGTCGCCCTGCCGGCGACCCGGCTGCCCGAACTGTCCGGGTTCCTGGTGCCGGCGGGGGAGGGCTTCGACGTGAAGGCGGTCACGTTTTTCAGCAGCAAGTGGGCGCACCTGCGCCGCCCCGACGGCACCGTGCTGGTCCGCGCCTCGCTCGGCCGCTACGGGGACGAGCAGGTGCTCCAGCGCGACGACGACGCCCTGGTCGCGGCCGTTCTCAGCGAACTGTCCACGCTGCTCGGGCACCCGCTGCCGGATCCGGTGGACAGCCTGGTGCAGCGCTGGGGCGGGGCGCTGCCGCAGTACGCGCCCGGCCACCTGGACCGGGTGCGGCGCGCCCGGTCCGCACTGCGCGCCGCCGGCTCCGGGTCGCCGCCGCTGGCGCTGGCCGGCGCGGCGTACGACGGGGTCGGGATCCCGGCCTGCATGCGGTCGGGCGAGACCGCCGCCGAGGAGATCGTCACCGCGCTGAGGGAGAATGGCAGTGAGCGGCACCGGGGAGGTGGATCGGGTGACTGAGCAGAGCAATGCGGCACGGTTGCGGGAGCTGAACGCGACCATCCGCTACACGATGTGGTCGGTGTTCCAGGCGGCGCAGCCGCTGCCGGCGCACCGCGACGAGTTGGCGTCGGAAGTGGAGACGCTCTTCGAGCAGCTGGCCGGCAAGGACGTCACCGTCCGCGGCACCTACGACGTCTCCGGCCTGCGCGCCGACGCGGACCTGATGGTCTGGTGGCACGCCGGGTCGAGCGACGCCCTGCAGGAGGCGTACGGGCTGCTGCGCCGCACCGCGCTGGGCCGCCACCTGGTGCCGGTCTGGTCGCAGCTGGCGCTGCACCGGCCGGCCGAGTTCAACAAGAGCCACGTGCCGGCGTTCCTGGCCGGCGAGCCGGCCCGGGCGTACGTGAGCGTCTACCCGTTCGTGCGCTCGTACGAGTGGTATCTGCTGCCCGAGGAGGAGCGGCGCGAGCTGCTCGCGGAGCACGGCCGGCTGGCCCGCAGCTACCCGGACGTGCGGGCGAACACGGTGGCCTCCTTCGCGCTCGGCGACTACGAGTGGATCCTCGCCTTCGAGGCCGACGAGCTGCACCGCATCGTGGACCTGATGCGGCACCTGCGCGCCGCGCGGGCCCGGCTGCACGTGCGCAAGGAGGTGCCGTTCTACGCCGGCCGGCGGCGCGGCATCGGCGAGATCATCGCCTCGCTGCCCTAGCCATCGGAATGTGCGGGATGCCGTCCTCCAGGTACTCCGGCCCGGTCGGCACGAACCCGTACCGCCGGTAGAACCCGACCAGGTACGACTGGGCGTTGAGCGTGCAGGCACGCCCGCCGACCAGGTCCAGCGCCGCCGTCATGAGGCGGCTCGCCAGCCCGTCGCCGCGGGCCGCCTTCGCCACCACGACCCGGCCGATCCGGCACTCGTCGCTGTCGGGCCCGGCCGCCAGCAGCCGCAGGTACGCGATCGGCTCGCCGGCCCGTTCCAGCCAGAGGTGCCTGGTGCCGGGGTCGGTGTCCAGGCCGTCCAGGTCCAGGTAGGCGCACTCCTGCTCCACCACGAACACCTCGGCCCGCAGCCGCAGCAGCGCATAGAGGGTGTACGCGTCCAGCTCG